>JAWAMY010000001.1:0-22705 GCA_038895635.1 Candidatus Pacearchaeota archaeon
GAGAGACGAAAGAAAACTCGGATGTTCAAATAAATGTGAAGAAATAAATTATAGCAACAAAAACCATGAAAAGAATATTTTTATTTTGATAGCTATAGTTTTGCTAATATTTTGCTTTATTATTTTAAAATTGTTGAAATTGCTATAATGTTTTATATAAGGAACCTTAATAAATATAATTAAAGTGATGAATCGATGGAAAAGGAGAAGATAAACTACTTGATTGATGTTCTAATGATAATAGCTCTTATAGTAGTTGCTACATCTGGAATTATTCTATATTTCAGAGATATAGGATTTAGAGGAGAAAGCCTTTTCGGGATTAGAAGACATGAAATAAGAGATGTTCACAATTATTTTGGTTTTATATTTATAATTCTTATGATAACTCATATTGTTATTCATTTTAGATGGATTGTTAATATGAGCAAGAAAATGTTTAAAAATAAATAATGCTAATAAATTTGTTGTTTCTTTACTTATCCATTTTCAAAATTAAGAAGATATCTATAATGTTTATTACAAATTTATAAATCAGAAAATAATAAATAATAATTGCCATGACTAGAATAAATCGTTTAACTTTACAGGGATTCAAGTCATTTGCTGATAAGGTTACGATAACAGTCCCTACAGGATTTACTGTAATATGCGGCCCAAATGGAAGTGGAAAATCTAACATATGCGATGCCATAATGTTCGCTTTGGGAATTTCTTCTGCAAGAATAATAAGAGCAGAAAAGCTTTCTGACCTTATATTTCATGGAAGTAAAAAAAGAAGTCCTGCAAAATCTTGCGTGGTTTCAATATATATAGATAACAAAGACAGGAAAGTACCTATAGAAGAGGATGAAATAAAAATAACGAGAAAGGTTAATGAAAAGGGCTTAAGCATAATTAGAGTAAATGGAAAGGTTGTAACGAGAAGTAAGATGCTTGATTTGCTTGCAAACTTTAACATATCTCCTTACGGTCATAATATTATAATGCAAGGTGATATCAACAAGATTATCGAAATGTCCCCAAAAGAAAGAAGAGAGATAATAGATCAGATCTCTGGTATAGCAGAGTTTGATGAAAAAAAGAGTAAATCTGAAGCTGAGCTGGAAAAGGTAGAGAAGCATATTAGAGAGATGAGCATAATTTTAAGTGAAAAAGAAAAGCTTCTTGAAAAATTGAAATTTGAAAAAGAAGCTGCAGAAAAAAGTGTCTTCCTTAACAGAGAAATAACGAAGATAAGATACTCCTTGGCATTGCAAAATATAAATAGAATAAAAAGCGAATTGGAAAAAATAGAAGAAAAGATAAAAAGTTTAACAAGAGAGTTTGAGGAAAATGAAAAGCTATTGAAAGAAAAAGAAAATGAATTTAAAAAGTACGAAAAGATAGCAAAGGAAATAAGCGACTTAATAATTCAGAAGGCAAGAAATATAGAGCTGATAAAAAGGATAGATGAGATTAATACTGAGATAATAAGAAGAAGAGATAGAATAGAGCTTAATGAAAGAATTTTATCAAGGGTAGAGAGCGAACCAATTATTGAGAAACTACCAAAAATAGAAGGTATAATTGGATCGGTTTCTCAGCTTATGAAGATACCATCACAATACTCTATTGCAATAAAGGCAGCAATAGGACAGCACATGAATGATATAGTTGTTGCTAACGAGGATGTTGCAATAGAATGTATTAAATTCCTGAAAGAAAATAAGATAGGTGTTGCAAGATTTTTACCACTTGACAAAATAAGGGTTAAAGATCATAATGAAAAAATAGAAGGTGAGATAATAGGAAAGGCAATAGAGCTAATTGAGTTCGATCCTAAGTATAAAAATATATTTGATTATTTGCTTGGAGATACTGTGATAATAGAAAATATAGAGAAAAAGATAAAGGGAGCCAGAGCAGTAACCCTTGATGGAGATATAATCGAAGTTTATGGTCCGATGATAGGAGGGTATAACAAAAGAGTAGAATTCGAGCTAAGATTAAAAAAAGAAAATGAAAAGATGATGAAAGAAATTGAAGATCTTGAAAAAGAACTTGAAGTTTTAAGAGAAAAACAAAAAGAGGAAGAAGAAAGCATAAAGAAGATGGATGAAGAAAGATTGGGAATACATTCAAAAATAGAGAAGATGAAAAAAGAAATAGAAGATTTACAAGAAAAGAAAAGTTCTATAATTCATAAAATTAATAAGCTAAATATCGAGAAAGCAAAGAAAGGGGCAGAACTTGAAAATTACGAAAAAGAGTTAGAAAATTATCCTTCTGATTCATTCTACGATTACCCTCAAGAAAAATTAAGAGAGATGCTATCAAACTATCTAAGAGAACTTTCTCAACTTGGTGCAATAAATATGAAGGCGGCAGAAGAGTTTGAGATATTAAGCGTTGAGTATAATGAGTTAAAGAATAGATTGAGTAAACTTATTGAAGAAAGAGATGCTATAATTAGAGCAATCCAAGAGATTGAAGGTAAGAAATATGAAAAATTTATGGAAACTCTGAATGCTATCTCAGAAAACTTTTCAGTAATATATCGTGACCTTATGAATGGTGAAGGTAAGCTAAGATTGGAGGAAGAAGGAAATATATACTCTGGACTTATGATAGAAGCAAGTACAGAAAGCAAAAAAATATTAAATATAGATGCGATGTCAGGAGGAGAAAAAACGCTTACTGCTCTAGCATTTCTATTTGCAATTCAACAATATCATGCTTCACCATTTTATATTCTTGATGAAATAGATGCAGCTCTTGACAAAGTTAATACTAAGAAGGTTGTAGAATTTTTGAAGAAATATTCTGAAAAGACGCAATTTATAGTAATTACTCATAATGACTTAACTATACAAGCAGCGGATCATGTTTTTGGAGTATCTATGGAAGATGGTGTTTCTAAAATCTTTTCGATAAAAATGCCAAACAAATGATGAATGGATTATGAAAAAAATGATAGATGAAAGAAAGGAAAAAATAGAAGAGAAAAACATAGAAAAGAGTGATGAGAAGAGAAAAATAGAGGAGAGTCATTTAATAAAAACAATAATAGTTGGTGCGGATTGGGAAGAAGTTTTGACAACAATAATAGAGGAAGAGGATATAGACCCAATGGATATAGATATAGTAAAGCTTGTTGATGCGTTTTTAAATTATTTGAGAACTCTTAAAAAATTTGACTTCAGAATACCAGCAAGATTTATTCTTATAGCAGCTATTCTGTTAAGAATGAAGTGTGAAGTATTAAAAATAAAGGACATTGAAGAAAAGGAAGAAAAAAAGGTGACGATAGATATAAATGTTCCATTGATAGAGTTACCGGTAATAAGAATACCCACAAGACCAATAGTTTTGACAGAGCTTATAGATGCATTGAATAAAGTAATTCAATTCGAAGAAAGGAAAAAAATAAGAGCTTTAAGACTGAGAAGAGCTGTAGAAGCTTTGATAGAAGAGGAAGAGGATATAGAAATCAGAATAAACAAGATTTATGAAGAAATAAAGACGAGAGGAATAAAAAAGTTTTCTGAACTTGTTGAAGAATGGAAAAGAGAAAAGATTGTATACAAATTTATACCATTACTTCATTTAGATCAGGCTGGAAAGATTAGATGTGAACAACCAGAAGAGTTTGGAGAAATATTCATAAATCTAAGAGAAGAGGGTGAAGAAAATCTACAGCAGGAATAATTATTTAAGTAGAAAGTAAATTTAAGTTCAAGTTAAGTTAAAAATTTTAAAAAATATCATTAAAGAGTAGGAAGAGATTATAAAAATAAGGTATGTCTTCTCAAGAATAAGATATTTCTTCTCAAAGTTTTTTCGCAGAAAGTAATCTTTACTAAATTTTGTAAAAACTCCATTTTATTTACATTTGCCATAATTTTCAAAATCAGTTTACTTGCTTTTATATTCAAAATTTAATATAGTTTCATTTTTTAATAAGCCGCTTCACTTTTTAACAAGCCCCGGGCGAGATTCTCAAAATATAAAAATTTTTCGAACTCGCGACCTTTTGCTTACCATGCAAACGCTCTGCCAACTGAGCTACCGGGGCTTTTCATTGAAACATTTTTATCTTTTCATTAAAACATTTTATTAAAACATAAACTATTTCTTATTAAAAATATAAACTATTTTTGATAAATTGTTATTAAAATTTATTTTATTCCATTAATAAAAATATGCGCCTCTGGTCTCTGCATCCAAAATATTTGGATAGTATAGGCCTGATAGCTGTTTGGAGAGAAAGCTTGCTTGCAAAGAAGGTTCTTGAAGGAAAAACAAAAGGTTATAGAAATCATCCTCAGCTTATTAGATTTAAAAATTATAAAGATCCAATAGCCGCGATTAATGCATATTTATATGAAATATATAAAGAAGGTATAAGAAGAAATTACAAATTTGATGGTAAAAAGATTTTACATATAGAAGCTAAAGAAATAATCTCAATATCTTCTGGCCAAATAAAATATGAATTCGAACATCTTTTGAAAAAGCTTAGAAAAAGAAATAAGAAGAAGTATAGAGAACTTTTAAAAATTAAAAATAATGAAATAGAACCAAATCCGATTTTTAAGATAGTAAGTGGGGATATTGAATATTGGGAAAAGGTCAAAAATTAGAGAATTGTAAAAGCCAGTGATCTAAAATATTGAATATAAAATATCATTATCAAATTTTGAAAGTGTAAGGCCATTTGTTTTTCTTGATTTAAAATCTTCATTTTGTGTAAAAGTTTCATATAATACATCTTTCTCGTAAGAGTCGTCTAAAACTTCTATTCCTCTTAATTCAGTTTTGATGTTATTGTTCTTATTTTTTCTATAAAAAAATCTCGAACGAGCAAATCTTAGAGTTTCATACCCAGCGCTTATTATATTTGTGAAGATAGGAAAAACAAAAGAGGCGTAATCTCTATAAGCAAGAGCTTCTATGTAGCCCCTAATCTGATCTTTTAATATTAATCCACCAATTCCAGCACCAGCTATATAACCAATAATTCTTTCAAAATTTTCTTTTTCAAAACTTTTATTTTCTTTTCTTAAGATTTTCCTCGTTATCGTAGGTATTGCATATATTCCAAATCCTACTAAGAAGAAAGAATTTCCAAAGCTATATGCAAAATTTTTTGCTTTAGTGCGAAAATTTATTTTATTTTTGTTTTTCATTAATTTCATTTTCAAAATCGATGCTTTAATTGCTTTATAATGTTTTAACGTTCTTTAAATCAATTTAAATATTGCACTTAAATTTTCTATCATGACAAAAAAGGCTAGCGCCATGGCAAACTCTAACATAGCATTAGTTAAATATTGGGGTAAAAGAAACGAAGATCTTATACTTCCATACAATTCGAGCATAAGCGTAACTCTAGATAAGATCTATACTCATACAACCGTTGAATTTAGCGAAAATCTGAAAAGAGATATTCTAATAATTAATGATAAAGAGATCGATACTCAAGATAGTGAATACGAAGAATATGTTGGAAGATTCTTGAAAAAGCTAAGAGAGCTTTACCCAAACAAAGCAAAAAATCTTAATGCAAAAATAGTTTCGAAAAACAATTTTCCAACTGCAGCAGGACTTGCATCATCAGCTTCTGGTTTTGCGGCTCTCGCGCTTGCATGTAATGAAGCTTTAGAATTAAATCTAAGTAAAAAGGAATTGAGCATCCTTGCAAGGTTAGGTTCTGGCTCAGCTTGCAGATCAATCTATGGGGGATTTGTTGAATGGAAAAAGGGAATATTTGAAGATGGAAGAGATAGCTATGCTGAGCAGATAGCAACTAAAGAACATTGGCCTGATTTTAGAATAATTATTTGCATAACATCCTCAAAGGAAAAAAAGATTAAGAGTAGAGCTGGAATGAAACAAACTGTTCTAACATCTCCTTTCTATAAAGCTTGGCTTGAAACCATCGAAGATGATATAAGATTAGTAAAAAAAGGTATAATTGAAAAGGATTTCAAATTAGTAGGAAGTGTGGCAGAGCTAAATTGCCTTAAAATGCACTCAACAATGATAACCACAAAGCCACCAATTATATATTGGAATGGAGCAACAATTGAAATAATAAATCTTGTCTTAAGGTTAAGAGAAGAGGGAATAGAATGCTATTTTACCATAGATGCTGGTCCGCAAGTTAAGATATTATGCTTAGAAGAATTTGTAAAAGATATTGTAGAAAGGGTAAAGGAAATGGATGAAATAGAAAACATTATTATAACATCTCCAGGAGACGATGCAAAGGTTACAAACGAACATTTATTTTGAATTGTAATGAACATTTATTTTGAATTTTGAAATATTATTTTTAGAAATCTTGTAGTAAAAATTATAACTAAGTGATAAAATGTTAATATCAGCACCGGGAAAATTGTTTATTGCTGGTGAATGGGCAATTCTTGAATTAGGAAACCCGGGAATAGTGGCTTCTATTAATAAGAGGGTTTACGTTAAATTAGATAAAATCAATAACAAAAAAGAAAAAAATAAAATTCTACTAACTTTTGATGAGATTGGTGCTAAGAATATAGAAGCGAGATTCGAAGATAATGAGTTAAAGATTTTTAGCAAAGTTAAAAAAGAAACAAAGGATTATATGAAATTTGTTAAAGCAGCTATAGAGATCGCTTTGCTATATATTAGAGATTTCAAGCCTTTTAAAATAAGAACTTGGGGTAAAGGTACGAGCATAAAAATTGGTAAAGATGTTATAAAAATTGGTTTTGGTTCTTCAGCAGCTTGCACTGTTGCTACAATTGCATCAATTCTGAAATTTCACAATTATGATATTGAAAGTAAAGAAGCTAAGGAAAGAATTTACAAGCTAGCAACAATAGCGCATTATATTGCTCAAGGAAAACTTGGATCTGGATTTGATATTGCAGCATCTTGCTATGGAGGAATTTTTGCTTATTATAGATTTGATCCTAACTGGCTAAATGAGAAGATCGAGATTAATAATGGTAAAATAATGATTAAGGAAGATTTAAAGAAAATTGTTGATAAAAAATGGCCTTATTTCAAGATAGAAAAACTTCCTATGCTTAAGGATTTTCAATTACTAGTCGGATGGACCGGAGAAAAAGCTTCTACAAGCGAGATGATAAAAAGAATTAATGAATGGCGAGCTAAGAGCGGAGAAAAAGAATATAGAAATTTCTGCAGCAATGTAAAAGCTCTTGTAGAGGATTTGATAGACGCTTGGAAAAAAGGAAATAAAGAAAGAATTCTTGATTTAATAAGAAAGAATGAAGAATATCTTCGCGAACTTGGAGAAAGAGCAGATGTAAATATAGAAACCGAAAAGCTAAGAAAACTTTCTGAAATAGCAAACTCTCTTGGTGGTGCAGGAAAGCTTAGCGGCGCTGGTGGAGGCGATTGTGGCATTGCTATAACATTTTCTAAAGAAATAGCAAGAAAAATAAAAAATAACTGGAGAAAGGAGGGCATTATTCCTATAGATGTATCAATATCAAAAGATGGTATTAGAAAGTAATCTAAACACGATAAACACGAAATAAAAACGATAAATATCGAATTAAATTATATAATTTAATATATATTTCGTAAGATAGAAAAGTATTTAAATAGAAAAAATTAATATATATGTAAAAGTTTTTACTGAAAGGTGATTAAAATATGAATAAAGAAAATATATATGAAGGTTTGGAATTTCCATTACTAGAGATTGGAGAAGTACCAATAATGCAAGAGTTTGGAAATTGTCCATATGCTGTAGGTTTCGGTGATATATCAGGTGTAAGAATGAGTGTTGAAAAGAAGTATGCAACAAGGCTAGATGAACTAGCACATGAAGGTAAAACACCAGTTGTATATCCTTTCATATATGATGAGGAGGACAAATATAAATATAACATGAACAATGGGGTTTTGTGTATAACAACACGCAGTAGAGTTTATGTAACCTCTTACTCGCCAGTTAAAGCGAATTATTTTGATGAAATAGGATTTAAGCACGATCCAAACCTTTTTGTTCCACTATCTAATAGCGAGAGGATATTAGATCCAGAATTAGATGAAAGGTGGAAAAAGATTTTGAAAGAATGAAAAAGAAATTTTAGAGAAAATATAATTTTATTTTTCTTCTTTAATTCTTCTTTCATATTTATTTCTTATTCGATTTACTTCTCATTCAAAGCAATGACTAACTCAACATCTTTCTTAAGTAATGTATTGCGATCGCTATGTTGCGCTATTCTCCAAGATTTTAATGCTACCTCTTTGGCATAATCTTCCAGAATATCTCTAAGCTCCTCTAAAGCATCTTTCGAGATTCTTTTTATTCCACTTTTCTTTGCTATCTTCTTACAGGATAATAGAGAAATGGTCATAAATCCTCGTCACAAATCTAATATTTATAAGTATTAATGTTATTTATTAAAAATCCTTAACATCTAAAAATTAAACACCCATTAAAAATTATTGGGAAAAATAAATTAAAAACATGCTAGTTAACGAAATTTTGAGTCAATTGACGAAATTTTGTTATAAAATGAGTTATAGAATATATATTTTTTAGCATAGAAATCTTTAAATACTAAGAAAAATAAACTTATACATACAAATTTGTTATCAATCGGTATTAAATAGTAGTAACTTTCTTTTTATCGTGATTGTTATGGCTAAAAAACAAAAGAAAAGTGAGAAGAAAGCTGAGAAAAAGGAAAAAACAAAAAAAATTGAAGCTGAAAAAGAAAACAAAAATGTATGCAAGTATTGCGGCTCAAGTAATATTTATGAGGATATAAACAGAGGAGAGATTATTTGCGCAAAGTGTGGAGCTGTTTTAGATGAATATATGATTGATACTACTCAAGAGTGGCGTGCTTTTGATAGCGAGCAAATGTCAAGAAGAAGCAGAACAGGAGCACCGCTAACTGCGAAACGCCATGATAAGGGGCTAACTACTGAAATAGGTCGAGGAACAACAGAGCTTTTCAAAGTTCCTATAAAGAAAAGAGGACAATATTTCAGATTAAGAAAATGGCAAAAGAGATTGATCACTTCTAAGGATAGAAATCTTTCTTTTGCTCTAGGAGAATTAGAAAGGCTTGTATCATTCTTAGGGCTACCTAAAACTTTGCATGAAGAGGTTTCAGAGCTTTATGAAAAAGCTTTAGAAAAAGGTTTGATTAGAGGTAGATCAATAGAATCTATTATTGCTGCTTTAGTTTATGCTCTTTCAAGGGAATACAAAAGCCCAAGAACTTTAGCAGAAATTTCACAGGCAACTGGCATATCTAAAAGAGAGCTTGGAAGAACATATCGATATATTTCAAGAAAACTTAAATTAAGGATAGTTCCATCATCTGCAGAGGCCTATATTCCAAGATTTGCATCTTTGCTACAATTAAAAGAAAGTACAGAAGTTAAAGCAATGGAAATATTGAAAAAAGCTTTGAAAAAAGAGGTTATCTCTGGAAAAGGTCCTTGCGGTTGTGCTGCAGCAGCAATTTATATAGCATCTGTATTAAACGGTGAAAGAAGAACACAAAGAGAGATTGCTGATATTGTTGGCGTAACAGAAGTAACAATAAGAAATAGATATAAAGAGATAGCTCAAGCTTTGGGAATAGAAGAAGAGGTTGAAAGAAAGGCAAAGGAATTGGAAGAGCAAGCAGAAAAAGAAAAATAGGAAGGAAAAGAAGACAAAAAGTAAAAAATTCTTAACTAATTAAAAAATTGCATTAACTCAGTTTTAATATGGAAGATAATTTAGAGGAAAATAAAAACATAGATATCCTTACTTCTGAAATCGAAAGAATAAAGCAACCGATGCCGAAAAAAGAGGAGATTATAGAATATTATTCTCGCGACTATATTTTGGAAGAACTTTTAAAAATAGCAAAAGATAGGGAATTTGTAGGAGCTTTTTCTAATGGAGCTTATAGCAAGAGGCCAAATATTGTACAATATTATTCCGATATTATTCATATGGTTGAAAATGGAATAACATCATTTCATTGCTCAGTAGAAAGATGGAAAAATCCCATGATGCTTTCCACGGATAAAAGAAATTATAACGAGCTGAGAAGTGGTTTTGATTTTTTGATAGATATCGACTCAAAAATTGGGATAGAAGCTGCTAAAATCTGCGCTAGCTTAGTTTGTAAGCTTCTAGAAAGCTATGGGATAAAAAGCTATGGGATAAAATTTTCTGGTTCTCGCGGTTTTCATATAATCGTACCATTTGAGGCATTTCCTGAAGAGGTAAACTATGAGAAAATTGCAAATCAATACCCGAGAATTCCAAGAATTTTATCAGAATTTATTAGAGAAAAGATAAAAGATGAACTTTTGGAAAAGCTTGTAGAAAAGTATTCACTAAAAAAACTTTTTGAATTTTTGCCTACTGAAAAGTTGGATGCGTTTGTTTGGGTAGATGTAGAAAAAGGTTGGGGAGATCGCCATTTATTTAGAGCTCCTTTTTCTATAAATGAAAAAACATGGTTAATATCTATTCCAATAAGGAGTTTAGATGAGTTCGATATAGAAAAGGCAAAGATAAGCAACGTAAAAAAGTTCACAAACTTTCTAAAGGAATGTAATGAGAAAGAAGCTATAAACTTATTGATAGATGCATTAGAGTGGAGTGCAAAAATAGAAAAAAGTACTTTAATAGTTAAAAAGGAAAAGAAACAAAAAAGTGATGAAATTTTCATGAAAAAGGTTCCTGAAGGACTTTTTCCACCTTGTATTAAAAATATATTAAGAGGGTTACAAGATGGTAAGAAAAGAAGTACATTTACTTTAATATCATTTTTGAGAATGATGAATTGGAGTAAGGAAGAAATTGAGGCAAAGCTTGACGAATGGAATAGAAGAAACATTCCTAGTCTTTCATCAAGCTTTATAAACTCACAGCTAAATTGGCATTTTCGCCAAGAAAGAATATTTCCTTCAAATTGTGAAAGCGATTTGTTTTATAAAAGTATTGGGATTTGCACACCAGATGAAATTTGTAAAGAGATCAAAAATCCAATGAATTATCCTATGAAGATAATTAAAATGGGAAAAAGAGAAGAGGAAACGGGTTTGAAAGAATCTTATATTTGCAAAATTTGTAATAGAAGCTTTAAAAATGAGAAGGGCTTGAAGATGCATCAGATAAAATATCATAAGGATAGCTTGCTATAAGTTCAACAAAATTTTAAGAATTTATAAATCTCTTAGTTATCATAGGAAAATCTTTTTTATTAAAGGTATTAAAACAGAAGATAGTTATGATTCTCACATTTGAAAAGATAAGAGAGTTACAATGGAACGAAAAAAATAGCAAGAATCTTCAAGAACTCCCAAAAAATTTCTTTCAAGATCTAAGAGAATATCTTGCAAGAACTAAAGACAGCTATTCAAGGTTTGTTATTGAAGACTTAATAGACATGAGAATAAGAAAAATGCTAAACTTTGCAATAAATTATTTTAAAACAAAAGAAATTCCAAAAAATATGACAGAAGAAGAAAGAGCTCTTTTTGACTCAATTCTTAATTATGTATCGGAATTTAGAAAAAAATGTATGGAAAGTGATTTACATTTCGAAGAAAAAAATATTATAAATGAAGGGCTCGAGAAAGAATTTAAAAAAATAAATGTTGTAATTGTAGAAAAAGATATTGGTCCATTTGTTGGGACTGATCTAAATATTTATAATTTAAAAAGAGGGGAAAAGGTAATACTACCAGAAGATTTAAAGAATTTGCTGATAAAATATGGATATTGCAAAATCGAGGAATAGAAAAGAATATAAAGTTAGAAATTGTTAGAAAATGATTAAAGTGATAGGAATGCTGATGCCAAAAATACAAAGAAGGTTTTGCCCGTTTTGCAAGAAGCATACAGAGCATAGCGTAGAGATAGTTAAAAAAAGGCCTAGAAGTAAGAATTCGAAATCTCAAAGAAGTTTTGAAAGAAAGCTAAAAGGTTATGGATCTTTTCCAAGGCCAAATCCTCAAGGAAGAGAGAAGCCAACAAAAAAAGTTGATCTACGCTACAAATGTAATGTTTGCGGAAAGAAGCATACGGTTGGCGAGGGCTTCAGGGTTAAAAAAATAGAGATAAAATAAATTTCTTCTGGTTGAGAATATGAGCTATACTCTAATTATTACAGAAAAGCCAACAGCAGCTAAGACGCTTGCGAAAGCTTTGGCAGAAGGAGAAGTTAAAGAATTCGATAATAATGGTGTAAAATATTACGAAATAAGCAGAGAAGGAAAAAAGTTTGTAGTTGCTCCTGCTGCCGGTCATTTATTTATGCTAAAGCAAAAATCAAAAGGTTGGGATTATCCAAGATTCGATGTAGATTGGGTTCCAAGCTATACTTTTAAGGTTTCAAAATTTTCTGAAAAATTTTTTAAAAATATAGAAGCTTTAGCAAAAGGAGCAAGTGATTTTATAATTGCTACAGATTATGATGAAGAAGGCGAAGTTATTGGTGCTAACATCTTAAAATTCATTTGCAAAAGAGACAATGCTAAAAGAATGAAATTCTCGACGATGACAAAAGAAGAATTGTTAGAGAGCTTTGAGAATATTTCTCCAACATTAAATAAGAATCTTGTTGAAGCTGGTTATACTAGACATATGCTAGATTGGTATTTTGGAATAAACTTTACAAGGGCTTTAACAAATGCTATGAAATCTGTAGGAAAGAGATTTAGAATAGTTTCTACAGGAAGAGTTCAAGGACCAACGCTTGCGATACTAGCAAAGCACGAAAAGAAGATTCGAGAATTTAAGCCTAAAACTTTTTGGGAAATAAAATTAGAAGTAAAGGTAGGAAAAGAAAAATTCATTGCTGATTTTGAAAAAGATAAAATATGGAACAAGGAAGAAGCTGAAAAAATAATTAATAGCTTGAAAGATGCTAAAAAGGCAAAAATTGAAGATATAAAGAAAAGAACAATAATACAAAAACCTCCTAAACCTTATAACACAACTTCTTTGTTAGCGGATATTAATAGATATTTTGGCTATACAGCGATGCAAGCAATGCAAATAGCTGAAGCTCTATATCAAGCAGGATATATAAGCTATCCAAGAACATCAAGTGAGAAATTGCCAGAAGATATAAATTATAGAAGAATATTACAAAATCTTGGTAATATTTCTAAATATAAAAAGCTTTCTGAAATATTGCTTGAAAAGAAAGAACTCAAACCAAATGAAGGTAGTAAAACTGATCCTGCACATCCAGCTATATACCCAACGCATGAAGTACCTAAAAAACTTGGAGACAGGCAACAAAAGGTTTATGATTTAATAGTACATAGATTTCTAGCAACATTTGGAGATCCTGCAAAAAGAGAAGGCATAAAAATCTTGTTAAATGTAAATGGAATGAAATTCTCTTTGAGCGGAGTAAAGACGATCTCTCCTGGTTGGCTATTGCTTTATGGTCCATATGGAAAAAGAGAAGATGTAGAATTACCAGAAATTGAAAAGGGAGAAGAGATTTCAATAGTAAAAGTAATAAAACTTGAAAAGCAGACACAGCCACCAGCTAGATATTCACAAGGATCGATCTTAAAAGAGATGGAAACTCGTGGCTTAGGAACAAAAGCAACTAGAGCGATAATTCTTCAAATTCTTTATAATAGAGGTTATTTAGTTGGAAAATCTATCGAAGTCACTGATTTTGGATTAAAGCTTGTAGAAATATTGGAAAAAAATATAAAAGAAATAGTTTCCGAAGAGCTGACGAGAAAATTTGAAGAAGAGTGCGATTTGGTAGAAAGTGGAAAGAAAAAAAGAGAAGAGGTTTTGGAAGAAGCGAAAAGAAAAATAATAGAAATTTCAGAAAAGATAAAAAAGATTGAAAATAAAATTGGAGAAGAATTGACAAAGGCTTTAATAGAATCACAAGACAAATATTCTACGCTAGGAACTTGCCCTAAGTGCGGAGGAACATTAAAGATATTTAAAATGTGGAATACTGGCAAGAGATTTGTGGGTTGTAGCAATTACAAAAAAGGCTGTAGTTTAGCTTTTCCATTACCAAAAGATGGAACAATAGTAGCAACAGGAAAAATATGCGAAGATTGCAAAACTCCAATTATACAAGTTTCTAGAGAAGGCTCTAGACCTTTTAGAATGTGTCTCGATCCGAATTGCATTAGCAAAAAAGATTGGGCTAATAATAAGATAAATTCGAATAATTCTGATGCAAATAATGAAAACTCGAGAAGAAATATAAAAAATACGAAATAGAAAATAATGATTTATAATTCGATTTAAGTTATTAAGATTTATGTAAAGAATGTTCGGTATATTTGAATAAACTAAAATTTTGGAATAAACTATAAATTTTTGTTGTTAGAATATCTAAATTAATGTAATTTTAATGCTCCTAAATACAAGAAAGATTTGAAGAAATGTGAAATAAGATTTCAAGAGAAGATAAAACAAAATTTAGACCATTAGAAATTTTAAATCATTAAGAAAGGGTTTGCTTATGATAAAATCTAAGAAAATCTTAAAGAGTAAACACCTTAAAATCTCTCTAATTATATCTATCTGTATACTAATCATTATAATATCTTTTTCTTCATTTTATATTCTAGAAAATAAAAATAAAGAAAAGAATTTTATCAATGAAGTTTGGGAAAATAAAATTCTCCCAGCTTCTTCAAATTTTTCAATAACCGAAATTTTAGTACCGAGCGTTACTGGAGAAGGAAAGGGAATGATAACTAGGATTATTGTAGAGCCAAGAATTGGAAGTGGAAAAATAATGGTTGATATAGAAAATATAATATTTTGGAGCGACACTCAGTATAGCATAAGAATCGCTAAGAAAGTTGCCGAAAGGTATTTTAACATGAGCTTAGATAATGTTGACTTAATATATTCCATAGATGCAAATGCTACAATAGTCGAAGGCTCTTCAGCAGGAGCAGCTCTAGCTATAGCAACTATAGCTGCTTTGGAAAATAAAACAATAAGAAAAGATGTAACAATTACTGGAGCTATAAATACAGATGGAGCAATTCTTCAAGTCGGAGGAATTTTGGAAAAAGGTATTGCCGCAAAAGAGAAAGGGATAAAAACGATGCTTGTACCAAAAGGACAGAGCAAAATAATTAAGTATGAAACTGAAAGAAGCTGCAGAAGGATAGCAACAATAACATATTGCGAGGTAAAAACAAAGCCGATAGAAGTAGATATATCGAAAGAATTAGGTATAAATATTGTAGAAGTTAGTCATGTAGTAGAAGCACTTAATTATATGATTGAAAAATAAATCATTCCTTTTGAGAAATTAAAAGTTAATCAAAAATTACCTTAAATATCTTAACCTCGCCTCCAAAGTTTCTAACTAATTCAAATCTTTTTAGACCAGCACCATTTAATAAAAACATTCTAGTGAATAATGAATTCTCTAACTCTTTATTCATAAAAATCACATTACTTTTATCAGGAAATAAGAAAAGCGTGCCATCTATCTCATAGTTTTCATAACTCTTTTCTTTTATAAAGTTACTTTCGAAATAAATAAATTTTCTTATAATCTTCATTTCATTTTGCACTTGCAAGAAAGCATCTAGTTCTTTGCCATCTTCTTTGATAACTAGTACCTCTATCCTAGAGATTGGATATAAATAATATGTTGAATTTCCTAAGCTCTTTTTTCCTGCATATTGCGCAGGTATATAAAAGTATTTTGTTCCTTTTTTTGTTTTTGGGTCCCATGTAGAAAAGTATGTCCACCATTGAGATTTCCAAAGCAAATCTTCTGAAGCTATGTAATACATTGTATTGTTGCATTCAGGTATTAAATATCTTCTCAAAATCTTTATCGCTTGCTCTTCATCTGAAGTTAAAAGCGTGGTAGCAATGTCTTGAATTCTTGCTGTAGTTACATTAACATAATACTTGCCATCTTTTTCAAATCTTCTTATTCTAAAGTTGCTTATCCCAATAATCTTCTCTATCTCTTCTCTACTCATATTTCCTTCAAGCGTGATAGTTCTCAAGCTATTTTGAGATGCTCCATCAAAAACAACAGGCCTTTCGGCAATTCCAGTAATAAAATGTCCAGGATCCCAATAAGTTGCTATAACAGCGCATTCTGGGGTATTTTCTCTTATCCAATTTAATGCATTCCACCAGTTATCTGTAAGCACAGTTCCAGAATATTTAGAAATATAATAACTCCTTTGAAGAAAAGGATAAAGAATTAATATGGTTAGTATTAAACTAATTAGAATCAATACTTTATCCACATCTTTTTTTAATGAATCGTATTCACTTTTCATTTTTAATCACATTATTCTAATGTTTTATTGCTTTTTAGTGCAATTTCCCAAATCTTTGATAAAAATATTGAAAGAGCCAATGAAAGAGGTAATGCTAAAAATATTGAAAATCTTATAGCATAGATGCTTGCGAACAAAAAGCCGCCTCCCCAAAGCAAAAGGAATAACAAAGTTTCCAAATACTTTCTTTTAATTATATAGATTATTGAAACGTATAAAATTGAAAAGAATAATGCACAAAAATATAAAAGAGTATATATAGTGCCTAACCCTTTGCTTATTACAGAATCTCCTTCTACAAGATATATTCCAAGAGTTCTTCCAACATTCTTTACATTTCCTCCTTCCATCATCTCAGCTACTGAGACATAAACATTAGGAAAATCTCCTTCTTCTGCCTTTAACTTTAGAGCCTCAAAAGGACCGCCCAATATTATTCCTATAAACTCGATACCTATAATTGGAATTGTTAAAATAAAAAAGATAGCAATGCAAGCAATATATGAAATTATAAAGTCATTTGCAATCTTTCTATTCTTGTGTAAGAGCTCTAAAATAAATTCTATAGCAACTACTCCACTTATAAAATAAAATACATGCCAAGTAACCCAGGTATAAGCAAGGATTGCCAAGAAGAATCCTGTAAGTATAGAATATAAAATTCCTTTCTTAATTTTATTTTCTTTAATCTCATGTATTGATTCGAAGAAAAATGCAAGAATAATAAGTGGAAGAAGTAAAACTATTGCATCAGAGTCAGGATCTCCTCCCAAAGATCTAGAAATTATTGCAGAATTAAAAACTAAAAGGAATGATAAGAATATTCCTGCTTTCTTATCACATAATCTTTTTCCGATAAAATAACAAGGAATTACCGCTAAGCTTGCTAAAAATGCTGGAAAGTATACTAAAAATCTCCAGAGCTCTACGTCTGGGAAAAATATTTTAAAAAGCATGTAAGAATAAGCACCAAGATAATGATAAAAGTGCATAGTATCTATCTTTCTGTACTCCGGCGCCTCCATTAAGATATCATATTCTGGCAACTTTCCATTATTATCTACAATCATTTTCATGTATCTATAATGCCAATAAGAATCGATGTTTCTAAGATAATTATAATTAAATCCAAATATTCTGATATAGAAAGATAGAGAGAAAATTATAATAAGAGCTATAAACACCCAACGATTCTTTAAGAAATTATATAATGGCTCTACATTTATCTTTATCTCTTTTTCTGTAATACTTTTGATTTTTTTGCTCATCTCTTCTTTCTTTCCTCTATCTTTTTCTTCCATTTCTTCTTTATTTTCCTTCTCTTTTTTAATACTATCATTTGTTTTTTTATTTTCATCTTTAATATTCTCGTCTTTAATAGAGCTGCTCTCATCATCTGTCATAAAATCTCCCTAGTTAAAATTTATTCTATTTTAAGGTTTTTACTTTGTAATTTTAGATTTAAATTAAATCTAAGAATTTAAAAATCATTAAAAATAGGTTAATACTGTAAAATTTTCTATGTTATAAAATTTTTTATACAAGTAGTTAACTTCAAAAATATAAATTCGCAAGAGAATTAAAAATTATACATGTTAGATGTTTTAATATATTTGACGTTGTTTTTGATTGGAACTCCATTGCTTATTAAATCTAGTGATTATTGCGTAATCTTTGCCTCAAAATATTCTCAATTAAGCGGGATTTCAAAAACTGCAATAGGCGCTATAATAATATCAACGCTTACTTCTCTTCCTGAGCTTTTCGTGGCTATTGCTAGCATTCCCTTAAAAGAAAGTGAAATAATAATTGGAAATTTATTAGGAGCTAATATTACAAATGTACTTTTGCTTATTGGAATAAGCGCTGCAATCTTTGGAATAAAGATTAAAAATAAGATAAGATTCTTTGAGATGATAATCTTTGCTACAATACCTTTTCTTTATGGATTATTTTTCACTTTTGATGCAACTCTTGGCTTTTTTTGCCTTATAATATTTTTTTCTCTATCTAAAAATCTCCTATCCCCAACTAAAAAATCTAGAAAGCGAATAAAAAATAGAAAACAGGAATTAGAAATTTTAGTAAAACTTTTATTTAGTATTTTAATCCTTCTAGCTTCTGCAGAAATAATCGTTTTATCAATAAAAAATCTATCTGAAATAATAGGCTTTTCCAAAACAATTTTCTCAGCTTTGATTTTATCTCTTCTTACAACTCTTCCAGAACTAAGCGTAAGTATTGCAAGCTCTAAAAGAAATGAATACGATATACTACTAGGCAATATATTCGGCTCTTGCTTTGTTAATATAAACTTAATATTTGGGTTTTCTCTTTTATTTTCAAAATTCTTACTTACAACAAAAGAGATATTATTGATTTTCATCTCTATTATTTCTTATCTTTCTTTTGTTATTTTTGCTTTAGATAATAAATTAGAGAGATTAGAAGGTTTGATAATGATTTTGATTTACATATTGTATGTTTTTATCGGGATATCTATAATTTAAAATTTATCTAGTTTTTATATGTATAGTTTTGGCGATAATCTATGTCAAAAATATTTTCTGGGAAAATCGCATTTTCAAAAAGATGCTTAGAGTATCAATATCCTTTTCACATAGAAAGTAAATTAAGAGTTGAAAAATCTTATGAATTTTTGAGAGATTTGGGATATAAATTTATAGAGCCAATTGAAGCAAATGAGCATTGGATCTTAAATGCACACTCTAAAGATTATATAGATAAGTTAAAGAAGAATGAAGTTAAAGATGTAGATACTCCTGGTCATGAAAATATTTACTACTATGCTTCTTTATCCGCGGGCTCAGCTATAATTGCAGCAAGGACATTAGGATTTTCTTTAATGCGACCTCCGGGACATCATGCTGGAGTTAGAGGTATTGCTTTGAACGCTCCAACATTGGGATTTTGCTATCTAAATAATATTGCAATAGCTATTAGAGCTATCGATAAAAAGACAATAATTATAGATATAGATGGTCATCATGGTAATGGGACCCAAGAGATATTCTTCGGGGATGAAAACGTAATCTTTATTTCTTTGCATCGAAAAGGTATTTATCCAGGAACTGGATTAACTTCTGAAAAGAATTGTTTCAATTATCCATTAGAAGCTGATTGTGGAGAAAAAGTTTATTTGAAAACCTTGGAAAATGCGCTAAACAAAATTGAAAAAATGGCGAGAAAAAACAATTTTGAAATAATTGCTGTTTCTTTTGGAGCTGATGCGCTTAAGGGTGATATAGCTTCCCTTGGGTTAAATGAAAAGACTTACTTTGAAATAGGTAGATTAATTGCTAAATTTAATATGCCCGTATTTGCTGTTTTAGAAGGAGGTTATACATTAAAATTAGGAGAATGCATACATAATTTTATTCAAGGGTTAATGGAGTAATAAATTTTATAGTAGGAGAAATAGTATTGTAAAAATAGCGCGAATCTCTAATTAAAATAACTTGAATCTTATTAGAAATTAACGTGAATCCTTATGAAAGAAAGTAAGATTGTAAAAATAGAAGATGGCAATCGGGTAGTTTTTGTAGGAGATACTCATGGAGATGTAGAAGCTTCTAAAAAAGTTATCGAAAATTTTCTTGATGATAAAACTAAAATAGTATTTCTTGGAGATTATGTAGATCGTGGTGAATTTTCAAAAGAGAATATAGATTATTTGTTAGAAATGAAGGAAAAGCACCCAAATGATATTTTTCTTTTAATGGGAAATCATGAAGGTTATGAAGTTATTAAGCTATTTCCAAACAACTTTTGGGCATCTCTAAGCAATAAGGAGTATAAATATTATTCATCTTTGCTTATGAAACTTCCTTTAGTTGCGATAACAAAAAATAAAATAATTGCCTTACATGGAGCTCTTCCTAAAGTAAATAGAATTTCTGAAATAGAAAAAATTGTAGTTGGAGATGATAATTGGAAAGCAATAACATGGGGAGACTTTGAATTCGGGGATGAAGAAAAAGATATAGTGCTTTGTTCAGGAAGGCCGAAATATAGCAAAGAATATTTTGAAAGTATAATGAAAAATTTAGGAATGAAATTATTGATAAGAGCACATCAACCAACTGCTCCTTTAATAGCTTATGAGAATAGATGCATTACCATCTTTACTTCTAAATATTATCCTATTCCTAGAAGAATTGCAATTGTTAATCTGAAAAGAGAAATAAAAGACGCTAAAGATGTCAAGATTATGGAGATTTGAAGAGCTTGGAGATTTAATTATTAGTGCTCGAATAGCTAAAAAGAATTATTATTGCTCGAATAGCTAAAAGTTGACAATCATTAGTGAAGGACAATGAAAATTCCAGAAAATTTTAATGAAGGTTATGAATTTCTTGAAAAAGGTTTTGACTTAAGAAGATATGTTTTAAATCTTCTAAGGCAAATCCCAAAAGGAAAGGTTACAACATACAAAGATTTAGCATTGGCTTTGGGTGATGAAATAGCAACAAGAGCTATAGGAGAGATTTTGAGCAATAATAAATATGTAAATAAGTATCCTTGCTACAAGGTTGTGCATTCTAATGGAGAAGTGGGAAACTATATTCTTGGAAAAGAAGAAAAGATAAGAAGATTGAAAAAAGATGGCATTCCAATAAAAAATGATAAGATAGAAAATTTAGAAGATTATATTTTCAAAGATTTTAAAACATTCTATCCTTTGAAAAGAATAAGAGAAATAGAAAAGAAGCTTATCAAATACATACAGAAAAGAAAGCTAAAATCTTATGAAATAGTTGCAGGCGTAGATGTTGCATACAAAAATAATGTAGCGAAAGCTTGCTATATTTCTATGAATAAAAATCTTGAAGTTTTGGAAAAGAGAATTATAAAAGCAAAGGTAAATTTTCCATACATTCCTACATATTTTTATTATAGGGAAGGTCCTATTATCTTAAAAGTTTTAAAAAATGTAAAAGTTTTACCGCAAGTTCTATTAATAGATGGAAATGGAATTTTGCATCCAAGAAAGATGGGAATCGCGACAATTATAGGAATAAAAACTGGAATCGCTACTATAGGCGTAGCTAAAAAATTGCTTCTCGGAAGAATTAGAGGAAATAATATATTTATTAAAAATGAGTTAAGAGGAAAGGTTATTAAATTAAATGGAAGGTTGCTATATATTTCGATTGGCAGCAACATAGACCTAAAAAGTAGTTTAAAGGTTATTAAAAATTCTCTATTCACGGATATCCAGAGCCATTACTTTTAGCTCATAAATTTTCTAAGTTTTAATTTTTGAAATTTCTCATAAATTTTATGAGAAGTCCTGCAGCAATAGGATTTTATCCAGGAGAAAAAGAAGAATTGAAAAGAATGCTTGAAAAGCTTATAAGCAAAGATGCAAAAAAATGCGATGCAATAGCTGCAATAGTTCCGCATGCTGGTTATATCTATTCTGGGAAGGTTGCTGGTGCCACATACTCTGCAATAAAAACAAATAAGAATATATTCGCAATATTTTGTCCAAATCATACTGGATTAGGCTCTAAAATTTCTTTAAGTCAAGATAAATGGCTAACTCCATTAGGAGAAGTAGAAACTCTAAAATTTGAAAAGGCAAGTGAAAGCAATATGATAAAGATAGATGAGCTTGCTCATAAGTATGAGCACTCTTTAGAAGTTCAATTACCTTTTTTGCAATATCTATTCAAAGATTTCAGCATACTGCCTATTTGCCTTTCCATGCTTTCTCTAAAAGATATAAAAAAGCTTGCAAACGAAATAATAGATAAAAGATTTTTCTATATAGCTTCTAGTGATTTTACTCATTATGGGCCGATGTATGGTTTTGATCCTTTTGAAGGTAGCATTGAAGAAAAATTAGAGAAAGTAAAAGAAATGGATATGAAAGCTATCGATCTTATTCTTAAAATTCAACCAGAAAGATTCTATAATTTTGTTATAGATAATGATTTAACAATCTGCGGCTTTATTCCAATTACTTTGCTATTATTTGTTTTAAAAGGGCTAGGTGCAAAAGAAGGAAAATTAATAAGTTATGCAAGCTCTTATGAGGTTTCTAAGAATTCCTCTTTTGTAACATATGCAGGAATTTTAATATTATAATTTTATGACCACTAGATCTTAGGATTTTTAATTCTATGCCAAATATTTTTATTTCAAAAATTTTGTTAGCCTTTCTTGCTTTATATAGTATCTTAAATTCTCGCTTGTTTCCAAAAGCTGAGAAAGTTTTGTTTTGAGTATTAAAGAGAGATATCTCAAAGATTCTTCCAAAGAGTTAAAAACTTGTGGAGGATTTTTCAATGCTTCACGAACACTTTCTCTTACTTCCCATACGCCAACAGGCATGATATGCCCAGGATAAGCTTCGCTAATTACTATTGCTCTTCCTTGCCTTTTTTCATTT
>JAWAMY010000002.1:0-17295 GCA_038895635.1 Candidatus Pacearchaeota archaeon
TTCTACACTGCACAGAAAATTAGATATATAACATTTGACAAAATAAGACAACAGATCTTTTAGTTTGTAAAATCCTTAATCTTTTATATTTTAGGAGAATATATTAAAATAAAATGAATATTAAGAAATTTGCTACAATAATTTTTATTTTTGTGAGTGTTATAATTTTTGGAGTTTTATCTTCTTTTTTATATTTATATATACAAGCCACTTTTATTGAATCTGAGCTTATAAAAAAGTTTTCTGCTCAACAGAAAACTCGTATAGAATTTTGGTTTGAAAACTTTTTAAAATCACATGAAGAAGAAATCTTGAAAGAAATAGAAAAAAGCTTTGAGGTAGTAGAAGTTCCAAGAAAGGAAAATACAATCACTACTCTAACTTCTATTTTAGATAAGGTTTATATGGAAATTAGAAAAGATAACTTTTTTGAAGATCGAGTTTGTTCTTTATCAGAAATTGATAAAGAGAATTGCAAAATCACTGCTCCACAGATAGCCCACTCAAATTTAATGAAATATTCGCAACATTTATCATATCTAAGCATTATTTATGGAATTACTACTTCAATGAAAGATTTGGAAAGAATTGATGAAAATTTTGACAAAATTCTACTAATACCTCAATTTACTGTATTACAATCTTTATTAGTAGTATGGTCAGATAATTGGCTTTCTTCGTACTTTGAAAACTGTACAAGCAATATGTCACAGATAAATATTTCAGAGAAGAAAGAAAGATATCATAAATGTTCAATAAAAGCACTAGATGAAATAGAAGCTAAATCAAGTAGTTTAATAAAAGAGATAAACTTTACTAAGCTAGATATTCAATATTGTGCTCAATATTTACCTTTAATAGGTGCTCAAAACATAGAGAGATATCTTAGTGAGAATTTGCCGAACATCAAAAATCCATATCTAAAATTATATTATAGTGTTATTATGAAAAGCGTAGATGAATGTAATAAAAAGGTATTTGAAGATTTAAAGAACTTGAACCTACCTTGCTACGAACCACGATCAATTTCTCTATCAATAAAATCAATAAAATTTGTTATAACTACTCATGCCATGCTTGCACTGTGTATGAAAGAAAATATTATGGGTGAGATTGGTGAAGAAAAATATTGAAAAAATTAAGTCGTCATTAAAGTTAAGTATAAAATTTGCTATTTCGAAAATAGGCATTACTTTTTATTTTCTATTTCTTTTAGCTCAACTACCATTAGCTATTTCATGGGGTAAGATTTTATCTTTATTTCTATTTGATTTGATATTTGATATCAAAGTTTTTGATACAGAGTTATTATTTACTATAATTTATTTAATAGTCTTGATGTCTGTAATATTTTTTATTCTAAATTTAGTGCTAATAGGTGCTTTAATTAACTCTATTCTATCCTTTCAACGAAGAGAAAAAGTTAGCATAACTTCCTCAATCAAAACCGCAAGTAAAAAATTTAGAAAATTAGTTTTAGTAGGATTTTTAGTTGTGATATTAAATTTTCTTTCCATGACTTCAAACATAGTTTATTTATTTTCTATGAACAAAAATATAAACAATGTAGATAAATTAGAGAAGTTCAACGTACAATTAAATTATGTAATTTTAATTTTAGATTCTTTAAGTATGTTCGGAAAACCTATAATTCAAATACCTGAAAACTTAATCGATTTGTGCATAATTAATGATCCTTATTGTCTTTCTAGTCTAATATCTAATGCTTTTATGTTATCAACCATTTTTTTAATATTAATAAAATTTATTTTTATTTTCATATTGCAAGAGATTATGTTAACCGAACAAAATCTTATTTTTACTATTAAAAAATCACTCAAATATCTTAAAGAGAATTTTGTTGAAATATCGTTAGTTTGGTCTTTCTCTGTGTTAATTTTCCTTTTTGTGATTGTTATAATCTCTTCTATAGGTTATTTATTTCCATTGTTAATTTATTATATAGCCGATGTACTAGCATTTTTACTAGTGCTTGTTTTTCAAACTTCTTACTATATCAATTTTGTTATAAAACAAAAATAAGAGTTTATTTAAAATTTTGAATATCGAATTAAATTATTATAAGTTAACTCCGTGAAAAAACACTAAACTATCTACAGAAAATTCTTCTAAAGCAATTAAATAGCTCGATATTTCAAGACTAAAAAATCTGTTTAAATTTCACAAAAGAGCTTGGCTTAAACTAAATAAATTTATAATAAATCATCTAAACTAATAAACTCAAAGTAAGGAATTTAATTCCATTCTTATTTTCATATATAAATTTTTCCGATCAAGAAAATAAGTAATGTATGTTTGTAATAACTCCAATTGCCTTACTCTCTTCCCTATGTGGCTATTAAAATAAATCTTTTATAATAAATTCTTGCATAAACTAAATTATGAGTAGTATATCCATTGAAATAATTGGATGGACAGGAATGGCTATGATTCTATTAGCTTATTTTCTCATTACCAGCAAGAAATTGGATAGAGAATCTAAGATTTATCATGCTATGAATTTATTCGGAGGAATATGTATTGCAATTAATGCGATTGCTAATGGTGCTTATCCTCCGGCTACTTTAAACATAGTTTGGAGTCTAATAGCATTTTATGGTATAGCTAAAGAAATAAAACTTTTCAAAAAATTCATTAACACAATTAAGAAACAAGGAAAGTTGTGTAAGTCTTTTTATGAATAAAACAAAGATTAAAACTTTTTAACAAGTTTTCCTATCATTTGAATAATAAAATGCCAAAAAAGGTAATATTCAGGTAACACATTTCTATAAAAAGATTATTTTAAAAAAGTAAATTAGTTATTCAGAAAATTAATCAAATACTCATTCAGCTTTACTTGTCAAAAATCATAAGGCTAATACCTTTCTAGTTTCCCGTAGAAAATAAGAGAATTTTCAAATTCAAAGTTGAACAAAACCGCTTCTTAAGTTTAAGAACCATGACGATAACGATGTATAGAACTTCTTTAGACTTAATATAGGAGTATCTAGACAAGAAAGCTTGAAGTTTTGTGCAAACACTTTGCTTATTAGTTAGGCAGTATGAGAAAAGAGTGAAAGGAAATAAAAGGAATAAATAAATTTTATATTTTTCACCAATATTTTATGCAAAATAACATTTTCAAGTATTAAGCTCTAGAGAAAGATGAGAGTAAAGAATTCAGTTAACTTCCTTAAAATTTCCAGTTAGAAATTCTACTGAAGATGGGTATGACCGAAAAGCTTTAATACCTAAAGTGTATGCAGGGGCTGGGATTCGAACCCAGGAAGGCACTAAGCCACAGGATATCTCAAAAATCATCTCGCGAGCAGCGATCATAACTTAAGTTTTAAACTTAAGTCCTGCGCCTTTGGTCAAGATTTGACCACTTGGCTACCCCTGCAAAATAATAAGAATTTTTATATCTTAAAGTTTTTTATTTTATTTTCTAAAACTTTTATTGCTGTTTCTAAAACCTCTCTTGCTGTTAGACCACAAGCGGATTCTACATCAAAAATAAATTCGTCTTTCTTTTCCTCAATACCTACTATAGCTCCTTGCCATTTGGCATGCTCTTTTCCTAATCCTAATCTTGCTGTTGCAACAAATTTTAGTTTCTGACCTTTTAGAAGTTCGACTATTGGGATATCATCATAGAGTGGCTTTACTTCTGGATCTTCTGACTCTAAATCTTTAGAAGTTACTGTATAATCGCTCTCTTCTGTAAGATTTTTTGTATCAAAGCTTAATTTAACTTCGCAGAGGCTACAACCCTTTCCTTTACATTTACATTCTGATTTTAGATTATATTTTTTTGGATTAAATTTTAGTGGTATCAAGCCCAAACGATGAGCTATGATCTCGTCGAAAAGTCCGGAAGAGTTTTGATAGAATTCAACTTTATCTATAGCTAATGTTGGTATCTCAGACATCATAACTCTTCTTAAAGAATTTGCTAAGGCACTTCCAATTCCGCTTATAGAAAATTTTATTTTTCTGTCATTTTCTTCAATAATTTTTACATCCATCAAAATTCGCCTCAAAGTATTGATTATCTTGATTAAATATAAATTCTAAATTTTTATACCCTTCTTCCTCTTCTTCCACCTTTCTTTCTACAATGATCTGTAGGAATTGGTGTCACATCCTCTATTCTTCCTATCTTTAACCCACTTCTTGCTAATGTTCTTATCGCAGGTTGAGCTCCTTCACCTGGTAATATGCTTTTATTACCACCTTGACCTCTAACTCTTATATGTAAACCAGTAATGCCTGCTGCAATCGCTAATTCAGCTGCTTTTCTTGCTGCTTTCATTGCAGGATACGCTTTTCCTTTCAATCTATCTTTATCTGTAAATTGCCCTCCACTGAATCTTGCTATTGTCTGGCTTCCGGTGATATCTGTTATATGAACTATCGTATTATTTATAGAGGAATATATGTGCGCTATTCCCCATCTTATCTTTTTACTCATTGCCACCCACCTCTTTTGAGACTACAACTATTTTATCTTCTAAATCTTTCGGAACTATAAAACCTGGAAATGGAACCTTTCTTCCATTTATCTTTACTTTGCCATGGACTATTAGTTGACGAGCATGCTTTATACTCTTACTTAAACCTTTTCTATAAACAATTGTTTGCAATCTTCTTTCGAGCAAATCTTTAACTTCCAATTTTAAAATATCATCAAGTGAATTAACTTCAAGTCCCATTTTTCTTAATTTTTCTATTAACTTTTTCTCTTCTTCTTTATCTTTTATTGCATTCAAGTTCATAGCTCTTCTTCTAATCTTTTTTAATTCTGCTTCAGCACGCCAAATTTCTCTCTTTTTCTTTAGTCCATATTCTTTTAATAGCTTTCTCTCTTCTTCCAAATTTTTAAAAGGTTTTTTAGGTGATTTATATTTCTTTTTTAATTTTCTAGGATGTCCCATATAATCACCTACTTCTTTTCACTTTTTTCTTTTTTAGATGATTTTTGTGCTTCTTTCTTCTTTATTACTCCTATAGTCTTTCCTTTTCTAAAACTCTTTCCACCAGTTCTTTGCCCTCTAACAGGTAATCCCATTTCATGACGAATACCACGATAAGCTCTTATCTTTTTCAAAAACTCGATATCTTCTTTTATTTTCAAATCTAAATCTCCTCCAGTTAAGTGAATGTCCTTTCCTGTTGTTAAATCTTTTCTTCTATTTAAAAGCCATGTTGGAATATCTTTTGGATTTTTTATGAAATTTTCCATTTCTTTTATCTTTTCTTCGCTCAATTCTCCTATTTTCATTCTTGGGTTAATCCCAAGTTTTTTGCAAATGGCATTTGCAAACATAAAACTTATTCCCTTTATTCTTCTAAGACCATTTATAACAGATAGAGAGGCATCTATATCAAATCCTACTATTCTTACGATTCCTTTTTCATCTTTTTCCTCTTTTCCAACAATTTTCTCTTTTTCTGCCATGTATTCACCAAATACAATTAAGAATTCTAATATTATTTTAAATTTTTAAATCATAACCCTGAATTGAGATTACTACAAAAAATGTCATCGCAACCAAAAGAGTCGAAAATAAAATAAAGAAAAAAAATTAATCTAATACAATGGCTCCTACAGGACAAGAAGCGGCTGCCTCTTTTATACACTTTGCTTTAGAGTTCTTAACATGAGATTTTCCTTTTTTTAATTCAAAACCTTCAGGGCATATTGCTGCACAAGCTCCGCAACCAATACATTTATCTTTTAATACCGTTACCATTTTATCACACCCAACTTATTAAATAATAAACCATAGATATATTTATAAACTTAATATGAGTCCATCATAAATTTAAATTGGGCCCGTCGTCTAGCTTGGTCTAGGATCCGAGCCTAACCGAGCTTAAAGGGAGCTCGAGACAGGAGTTCAAAATTTATTAAGCTTTGAAAATCTCCTCGGGCCCATTTTATTAAAGAAATCTAATAATATAAAACTAATTATAAATAATTGTGAAAACAAAAAACTATTAATGAGACACTCGATTAAAACAGGACTTAGTTTTGGTCTTACTTCTGGAATTATAACAACACTTGGATTAATAATTGGGTTACATTCTGGTACTCATTCTAAATTAGTTATAATAGGAGGCATATTAACAATAGCTATTGCCGATGCACTCTCTGATGCTCTTGGAATACATATATCAGAAGAATCTGAAAATAAGCATACACAAAAAGAGATATGGGAAGCTACTATAGTAACGTTTATTGCAAAATTTATTTTTGCATTAACATTTGCGATTCCTATACTAATATTTCCTTTATCTTTTGCTATTATAGCATGTATAGTTTGGGGATTTTCTTTAATAGGAATCTTCAGCTATAATATTTCAATAGAGCAGAATAAAAAACCATATAAGGTTGTCATCGAACATTTGATTATTGCATTGATAGTAATTGTTTTATCACATTATGTTGGAGATTTTATTGAGGTTGTAGTCAGTTGAGTTTGTATTCAAAATAGTTGAAAAAATATCTACAAAAATTTGAAAAATAGAAAATAAAAAATAAAATTAGTATTCTGGTTCTTCTTTGCCGAACTTTTCAGATGACTTTGAACCTGACTTAGATGCCGCTATAACATCATCTATTCTTAGAATCATTTCTGTAGCTTCTGCTGCAGACTTTATTGCTTGTGTTTTTATTTTCAAAGGCTCTATAACTCCTAGTTTCTTCATATCCTCTATCTTAGTGTGTATAACATCTACTCCCATGTATTTGTTTCCTTTTCCATGCTGAGAAATTAGCTCTACTACCACATCAATAGGATCCATTCCCGCGCTCTCTGCTAATGTTTTTGGAATTATCTCTAAAGCTTCTGCGAACTTAGTAATTCCTAATTGCTCCCTTCCTCCGACTGATTGTGCATATTCTCTTAATCTTAGTGCCAATTCTATCTCTATTGCTCCACCGCCTACTACGTATTTTCCTCCTTCTATTGCTGAGATAACACCTAAAACAGCGTCTTCCATTGCTCTCTTAGCTTCATCGACTACGTGCTCTGTACCTCCTCTTATTAGTATAGTAACCGACTTTGGATTTTTGCAATTCTCTACAAAGATCATTGATTCGCCAGCAATCTTTCTTTCTTCTACCAGGCCAGCGTAACCCAAGTCGCTTTCACTTACTTCGTCCAAGTTACTTATAATTGTTGCTCCCGTTGCTTTAGCCAGCTTGCTCATATCGCTTTCCTTTACTCTTCTTACAGCTAAAACTTTATTCTTCGCTAGATAATGTAGTACTAAGTCATCGATTCCTTTCTGACAGAAAACGACATTACATCCTGTTTTAATAACTTTTTCAGCTATCTCTTTTAACATCTTTGTTTCTTGTTGCAAGAATTCTTGCATCTTCTCTGGTGAGGTTATCTCTATCTTTGCCTCTGTTTCTGTTGATTTTATTTCTAAAGCACTCTCTACGAGTAATATCTTTGCTTTTTCAATTCTTTTTGGCATATTTGGATGTGCAGCTTCCTTATCAATTACTATACCTTTTATTAATCTTGTATCATCTAAACTGCCTCCCTGCTTCTTTTCTATCTTTATATCATCTTTGTTTATCACTACTTTTTCTCCAATCTTCTCAGCAACAGAATTTACTGCTTCTACAGCAAGCTTTGCTAAGCTCTCTTTTGCTGATTCTCCGCTCTTTCCGGTCATTGCTGTCATTGCAATCTTCTCTAAAAGTTCTACATCGTCTATTGTTACCTTTTCTGCAATCTTGTCTAATATTTCCAGTGATTTTGTTGCTGCCATTCTAAATCCTTTTGCAATTGTTATTGGATGTAAATTCTGTTCGAGTAGCTCTTCTGCCTTTTTCAATAGTTCTCCAGCAATAACTACTGCAGTAGTTGTTCCATCACCAACCTCTTCTTCTTGCGTTTTTGCTATCTCTACCATCATCTTTGCTGCTGGATGTTCTATTTCCATTTCATCCAATATTGTTGCTCCATCATTTGTTATTATTACATCTCCTATGCTAGATATTAACATTTTATCCATTCCTCTTGGCCCTAAAGTAGTTCTTACTGCATCTGCTATTGCTTTTGCTGCTTCTATATTTCTTCTTTGTGCATCCTTGCCAGTCTGTCTTATTGTACCCTCTGGCAATACTAATATAGGTTGAACTAAACCGCCATTCATGTAATCTCACCTAATAAAGTTGGAAGGAAAGATATTTTAAATCTAATATAAATTATTAAATCATAGAAAGATTTAAAAAATTATTCAGAATTATCTTCGAGATAAAATTGTCTAAGTATAAGAGTTGATGATATGCTTTACTTTACAACAATAAAATATCTTTTCACTGTCTTCTCCTCGGTTACGTTAGGAAATTACATTATAATTAGAAAGACTGAAGCCAAAAATATAATCTTATCTACAATAATTTTATTTCTCTATTTTCTTTATCTCTCACAATTTTTATATTACTTTTTTCGAGTCTTTCCATTAGTTGTGACGGATCTCTTTATGTGGATTTTAATTTCTGTAATATTCAACAAAAGCGAAGGCATTTTAAATAGTATACTAGCAGGAATTATTGGCTTTTCTATTTTCTTTGCTCTTAATCTTTTAATTTAAATTACAAACTTGATTGTTATAACTAAATTATAAGATTTATATGGTTTTGTAATAATCTTATTTTTATGGCAGCACCTTATAAAAGAATTTACAAGCATACAGGAACAAGAGGAAAGGAAAAATATATAAGTTGTGGATTTTGTAAAAAGCTCGTTCCGAGATACAAAACGATAGCAATATATAAATCTTTTGGAATTTCGGATCCTTATCTAAAAAAAGAGATGGAAATAAAGACAATACCATTAAAAAGAAAAATCTATGTTTGCGTGCAATGTGCAAGGCATAGAGGCATAGTAAAGATAGGAAAAAGTAGAAAAAGTAGACCAATGAGAGAAGAGTAATTTCGAAACTACTTTTAGATATGATTTTTATGTTAGAAAAATTAAAAAGAATTTTCTCGAAGAAGAAAAAAGCTGATAGTGAAGAAAAAATAGTTAAAGAGACGAGAGCATCTCTCTTACTTAAATTGATGAGACCTGAGAAAGAAAAAGTAGAGAAGTTCAAGAGGTTCGAATCCTCCTATGAATTTCCAAAATTTAAAATATTCACAGAAAAAAGGCCTATAATCACTTCGATGCAACCACCAATCAGATATCCGCTGATATATCCATATGCTTTTGCTTTGATAAGAAAGGATCCTATCTCAGGAAATTTGATATATAATGTAATAGAGCCACCATTGTATGAAAATGAAAAGGAAATAATAGAAAAGATAAAAAGAGGGTTAACTCAAATAATAGATGTTTCTCCAACAGCAATAAAAAATAAAGAAAAGATGATAGAGTTTTTAGAAGAAAAGGTTCAAAATCTTTTGTCCCAATATGGAATAAAAATATCTAAAAGAGAGTATCTGAAAATAATGTATTATATATATAGAGATTTTGTGGGGTTAAATGAAATAGAACCATTAATGAATGACCCTTTTATCGAAGATATAGGCGTAGATGGTATAAATCTTCCTGTATATGTTGTTCATCAAAAACTTGGATCGATAAAAACTAATATAGTATATAACGATATTGAAAAGTTGAGAGAATTTGTAGTAAAACTTGCTGAAAGATGCGATCGCTACATTAGTTATGCTGAACCTTTACTCGACGGTAGTTTGCCAGATGGTTCGAGAGTACAAGCAACACTTACTGGTGATGTTACAACAAGGGGCCCGACTTTCTCAATAAGAAAATTCAAAGAAGAACCATTATCTCCGATAGACTTAATTATGCTTAATACAGCATCTTCGGAGCTTATGGCCTATCTATGGTATGTAATAGAAGCTAAAAGAAACATAATGATTTGTGGTGGCACATCTACAGGAAAAACATCTCTACTTAATGCTATATCTGTTTTTATACCTTACGAAGCTAAGATAGTTTCTATAGAAGATACTCGAGAACTGATGCTACCACATGAACATTGGATTCCTGGCGTGGCTCGTCCTGCTTTCGGTGCATCTGGAATAGGAGAAATTACAATGTTTGATCTTCTTAGAGAAAGCTTTAGACAAAATCCGGATTATCTTGTCGTTGGAGAAATAAGAGGTAAAGAGGCTTATGTAATGTTTCAAGGTATGGCTTCTGGGCACCCTTCTTTTGCTACTATGCATGCAGCAAGCCTAGAAGATATGATAAAGAGGTTGGAATCCCCTCCTATAGAACTTTCGCCTTACTTAATAGAAATATTAGATATTGTTATCATAATGATACATGCAAAAGAAAAAGGAAAAAGTGCAAGAAGAATAAAAGAAGTTTTAGAAATCCAAAATATAGATAAAACAACGGGAAATGCAAATGCAATTAGATCATTTGTGTGGATTCCTGCAGAAGACAAAATAGAATTCAAAGGCTATTCTTGGGTATTGAATAAGATATCAATAGATAGAGGTATATCACTAAGAGAAATTTATAGAGATATAGAGCAAAGAAAGCTTGTGTTAGACTGGCTTATAAAAAATAACATAAGATCTATTTCTAAAGTTGCGAAATATGTCGAAATGTTTTATAAAGAAAGAGAAAGACTAATGAAGATTATAAAAGAATCTGAAGAATAAAAATTAATTTCTTACTCAAGAAGTGTTTTATTTTTAGTGGTTTGAAAACGAGAATAAAAAATAATTAAATATTAAGAGATAAAATAACCTTATGTATGATTGTACAAGTTCTTGACTGCGATTATATACAAAATAATAAGCCTATTATAAGAATATTTGGAAAAAATGAAAAGAATGAGGCAGTTTGCTTATTTTATGAAGGCTTCTTGCCTTATTTCTATGTGGCTGGAGATGAAGAAAAAATAAAAGAATTCTTAGGTGAGAAGGAAAACGTTGTAAAAATAGAAAAGGAAAAAAAATTTGAAGCTATTGGCTATCACAAAGAACCAATAGATGTGCTAAAGATTACTCTATCATCACCTGGAGAAGTTAGTAAGTTAAGAGACATGTTAGAACAACAGCCATTTGTAAAAAAGGTTTACGAAGCTGATATACTTTTTAAATATAGATTTATGGTAGACTTTGGAATAATGGGTATGAGATGGATAGAAGTAGAAGCTACAAGTTCGCCTACAACTACGGTAAAGGTACCTTCGTATAAAATAATTGGCGATAAAATAAATTTAATTGAAAAAGAAGAAAATTGTAAATTTAAGTATCTTGCAATTGATATCGAGGTTCTTCCAAAAGATTATTCAAAACCTCTTGAACCTAAGGAATGTCCGATAATAATGATTTCCCTTGTCTTCAATCCGCCAATGAAAGGAAAAGACTCTGTCGTGTTATTGACAAAGAATGTAAGACCTAATAGCGAAGTAAACATTATGAATTTTGAAAATGAAGAAGAAATGCTAAAAAAGTTTTTGGAAATAATAGATGAGTACGATCCTGATATAATAGTTGGCTATAACATAAACAATTTTGACCTTCCTTTCATTATAGAAAGATTGAAGATTAATAAACTTCCACAAAATATAGGAAGATGCTCACTAAAGCCTGCGGTGATAAGAAAGTTTGGTGGCGTAGAAGAATGTGACATCCCCGGAAGAATTGTATTCGACCCTTACCAAATAATAAGAAAAGATCCTTGGATGAGATTTAAGAGATATGATCTAAATACTGTTGCGAAAGAACTTCTTGGAGAGGAGAAAATTGAAATAAAATATAAAGAAATGGAAAAGTATTGGAATGGAGATGAAGAAAAACTGAAAAAGTTTATACTATATTCTAAAAAAGATGCAGAATTAGCTTTAAAATTGGTTTTGGAAAAGGGTCTTATAGAAAAATTCTTTGAACTATCAAAGATTTCTGGACTATTACTTCAAGATACGTTTGGTGGTCAAGCCATAAGAGTTGAAATAAGAATGCTTCATGAATTTAAGAAAAGAAACTTATTAATGCCTTGCAAGCCATCAAAAGAAGAAATCCATAGAAGAACTTTAGAAAGAGAAAAGTATGGACTAATAGGAGCTACGGTTCTCGAACCAAAAAAAGGTCTGTACAAAAATAGATGTATTCTTGTTCTTGATTTTACATCTCTATATCCTAGCATAATACAAACCTATAACATTTCTCCTGACACAATCATACTAGATGAAAAAGAATCTCCGAAAAAGATTATTGAAACTCCGACGAAAGCAAAGTTTGTTGATGCTTCTATATATCATGGAGTTATGCCATCTATATTAGAAGGATTGATGAAAAAAAGAAAAGAAATAAAAAAAGAGTTGAAAAATGCTAAAGGTGAAAGAAAGAAGATTCTAGATTACATGCAGCTTGCAATAAAAACTATGGCTAATAGCTTCTATGGATATACTGGATTTTTAATGGCAAGATTATATATGCTTGATATCGCAAACGCTATAACGGCAATCGGGAGAGAAAACTTGGCAAAAACAAAAAATATAATTGAGAGTAACTTCCCGTACAAAGTGATCTATGCAGATACAGATTCAGTATTCCTAGAAACGGATATTACTGACCTAGAAGAAGCGAAAAAAGCTGGAGAAGAGGTTTCTAAGTTTGTTACAGAGATTTTGCCAGGATGTTTAGAATTGAAATTTGAAAAGATATACAAGAGCTTTATAATACTTACAAAAAAGAGGTATGCTGGCTGGGCGTTTGAACCTAGTGATAGCGAATGGAAAGATTATATTGATATGAAAGGTATAGAAACTGTTCGCCGCGATTGGTGTGAGCTTGTTGAAGAGGTTACAGGTAAAGTTATCGAACTCGTTCTTAAGAAAGATGACATAAATGAAGTGGTTAATTATGTTAAAATGATAATACAAAAATTGAGAAAAAATGAGATACCTTTAGAAAAGTTAGCAATAGTTAAAGGTTTAACGAAACCTCCTTCATCTTATAAAGGTGTTCTACCGCACATAGAAGTTGCGAAGAAAATGATGGAAAGGCATCCTGAAAATCCTCCAAGAATAGGAGATAGAATAAGCTTCGTCATAGTTGCAGGTACCGGAATGGTATCAAAAAGAGCAGAAAGTTTAGAGTACGCGAAAGAACATAACCTTCCAATCGACTCGAATTATTATATTACAAGTCAGATCCTTCCGCCGATAGAAAGAATATTAAAAGTAATTGGAGTTTCAAAGGGAGAATTAATTCAAAGTGCGACACAAAGCACAATAAAAGATCTGATATTCTCAAAATCTGAAAAAAACGAAGAAAAGGTAAAAAATAGAGAAGAAAATCATGAAAGTAAAGAAGGTGATTGTCCAAAAAGCTTACTTGATAGCGTCCCGAAAATAAATATATTAGAAGGTTTGGAAAATTTTATATGTGAAAAATGCAATAAAATTTATAAAGTTATACCTCTGAATGGACTTTGCAAATGTGGAGGAAAAATAATTATAAAATATAATTAGTATGACATCGAATTTTTTGAACAATAGTGATAGAAAAGAGATAATTACAAATAATGACAAAAAACTATACGAAAAGAACAAAATTTTTGTAGATTATTTGACAAACATAGGAGCAATAAAGAGTGAGAAAGTTAGAAAAGCTTTCTTAACTGTTCCTCGACACCTATTTTTGAAAGATAAATCTTATGCTTATGTAGATACTCCTCTCCCAACATTAAAGGGTCAAACTATCTCGCAGCCAAGTATAGTGGCAATAATGTTAGAAAATTTGGATTTGCAAAAAAATCAAAAGGTTCTCGAAGTTGGCGCAGGAAGCGGTTGGAATGCTGCACTAATAGGAAGTATAGTTTATCCTGGAAAGGTTTTTACTATTGAAATAGAAAAGGAGCTTGTTGATTTTGCTAAAGAAAATTTGAATAAGTTGAATATAAAAAATGTAGAAATAATCCATGGAGATGGTGGACTTGGTTATGAGAAAGAAGCCCCTTACGATAGATGCATAATCACTGCTGCTTGCCCAAAAATACCTCCACCATTAATTGAACAATTAAAAGATGATGGAAAACTTATTGCCCCCATTGGAAAGAGATTTTCTCAAAGACTTATTTTATATGATAAGAAGAAAAACTCTTTCAAGGATTTAGGTGGTTGCATCTTTGTTGAGCTTAAAGGAAAATATGGATTTGAGTAAGATAAGGCTTTTCACTCTAAAATCCCTAATAGATATATTAAGATTATTCCGAAAATAAATATCAAAAAATTATTTATGAAATCCTTTATTTTAGTTTTTTCTCTGATTATTGGAATCAGATCAGAGGAAGAAATATAAAGAAAACCACCTGCAGCTATAGAAAGAAAAATTGGAATGAAAGATATAAATATTCCGAGAAAATAATAACCAGCAACTCCGCCTAAAATACAGGTGAATGCTGTGAGAAAGTTCAAAAATATTGCTCTTTTCACTTCAAAACCAGAATAAATAAGAACGCCAAAATCTCCTAATTCCTGCGGTATTTCATGTAATATAATTAAAAAAGTTGTAAGAAAACCAAAATTCGAATTAACGAGAAAAGAAGAAGCTATAACAACGCCATCGATGAAATTGTGTAAAATATCTCCAATTAAGTTCATATATCCAAAAGAATGAATTTTGCATTTATAATCGTGGCAGTGTCTCCATTTTATAATCTTTTCTAAAAATAGAAATAAAATGTAGCCAAAAACAAAGTAAAAAAATATTTCCATTAATTTGCCGCTTTCTTCGTGTATCGCTTCTGGTAGAAGATGAAAGAAAGCTCCTGATAAAAGAGCTCCTGCAGATAAAGAAATAAAAAACAATAAGACCCTATTCATTGTTTTTTCCTTTAATAAAATGAAGAAAATACCAACTAAAGAGATTAAACTCACTATAAGAGTGCTAAAAATTATAAAAAACAACTCCATTCAGATCATCTTCATCATTATATTTTTTATAAACTATATATGAATACGGATTTTTTAAACTTTGTAGCTACAAAAGAAATTAAGACAGCAAAAAATTAGAAAGCCCCCGTAGCTCAGTTTGGATAGAGCACCAGCCTCCTAAGCTGGGGGTCGTGAGTTCGAAACTATTCGATATGTAAAAGAGAGAATCTCACCGGGGGCATGTGAAAGGAATGTAACTCCATTACTTCCATTTGGAATATAAAACTAAGTATAATGAATTTTTGAAAATTATAGTAAATATCTATATAAAGTTGGTCTAAGCCTCATTGTCAAATAAAATAAATGCTTAAATAAATATTTTATCTAAAGTTATATTCATGAAAATCAAAACAATATTAATTTTTATTTTAATTTCACTCGTCCTTTATAGAATAAGCTATGGTGCTAATTTAAGCGTGACAAGTAATAGAGTTGATCTTCCGCCTTATGTCAATACTGGAAGCAACATTACAATGCTCAATTTGACTTTAAGTAGAAATGAAACTAGTAATGAAACTATTAAGATAACGAATATAATAATTAATTTTAACTCTACAAACGAAAATTTGAATGCAAGCATAACTAATCTCGTTGTCTGCATTTATAACTCAACTATAAGCGAATCTCAAAAACTTGGCTGTAGCTCTAGGTGGAATGTTAGTAGCGATATTAATAGAACCAATGTCACGATTTCTAATTTCACAATTTCTAATAATGAAAATAAAACAATTCTAATAGTTTATGAAATAAATAAAAGTGTGATTACTCCTATAAATGTTTCTTTATTTTTAACAAATGATTCTTTGATAACAAATGCCACAAATATTACAATCTCTTTTTTAAATGGACAGATATATAACCAAACTTCTCGATATTTCTCTTCTAATTTTACTCAAATTCAAGACTTACATGCAAGTGCAAAGCTATTACCAAGATATGTAGATACAAATGTTAAAGAGCAAGAAATAGTTTATATAGTAAATTCTAGTGGAAAAGATGATATAAGAAGTATAATTTTAGAGATTCCATCAAACTTTTCAATAGTTCCTAGCTATATTAAATTTGTGATAACTAAAAGTGATAATACAACCGCTACATTCTCTTCTTGCACAGATCTTTGTAACTTAAATTGCAGCGATATTTGCAAGATAAATATAACGTCACAAGCAGGAATAAAACTCTCTATTATAAATATTTCTTTGAATACTACAGAAGATGAAGGCAATTTTACTTTTAACTCTAAAATATATGGAGATAATTTGAGCGATATTTCTACAGATGTTAATGGAAGCGAAACAACGCTATTTATAAGGCAATTATTTAATATTACAAATATCGGAGTAATGAAAAACATAGCAATAGTTAATGGAAGCGACTATTGGTTATTCAACTTTACAATAATAGGAAATGCAAATGCTTCTGGACTTTTGCAGTTCAAAATGAATGATTGGAGATCTGACAGCAAGAACGCAATTATACCAATAACTAATGGAACTGGAGATAACGCTACATACTATGCAAGCATGTGGCTTAGTGGAAATGAGAGTAATGCCTTTAACGTAACAAATGAATATAACATAAGTAGAGGCATAAGGTTAAATCTAACAGAAAATAGAAATTATACTTTAATATTAAAAATGATAATCCCTAAAGGAACTCCTATTGCAAGTGATTGGTGGACAACTTATAGTATGCTATTTAGGTCTATTCCTTTCATTGGATAAGTATTAGAACGGTGTTTTTAGAAGATGAAAGCAAAATATCTTTTTAAAATATATTTTATAGTTTTTTTAGTTGCATTCGTTAATTCGGCCTTCTGCGAGGTCATAGGAAATTTGAGCATTAATATGAACTTTACAAATGCTTCGAAGCATATTGTTACCGGTCTTTATGGGATGACCGTAACAACGACTACGACAATTCCGGAAGAAACAAATGTCACAACAACTATTCCTAAAACAACGACAACAACTACTACAATAACTACTACAACTACGACTATAACTACTACAACTACGACAACTATTCTTCTTCGTGAAGTAGAAGTGAGAAATGTTGTGCTAGATCTAAATAAAACAAATAAAGTAATAGATGAAATTAAAGAATATTTAAAGAAATTTTCAAAGTTTGATCAAAATAAAGCTAAAAAAACGACAGAAAAAATAATAGATAATATTAGTATTAGATATGAGCTTTATATAGAAAATAACACAAATTTAACCATTACAATTTCGTATAATGGTAGTAAAAAAATAAACAATCTTATAATTTATCAATTTATTCCAAAAGGTTTTGCAAACACAGCTAAAGAGATTGGTATAATAACAAACGAAATAATAA
>JAWAMY010000003.1:0-8129 GCA_038895635.1 Candidatus Pacearchaeota archaeon
TCTGGATTTTTAATTTCTCCAACGTTTTTGGGATTAATGAAGTGTTCTTTTACCTTCTTGCTATATTGAAATGCCATAATATTAATTTAAGGAGATATATCTCTCAATCTTTTTATAACTTTAGTAATAGATGAAATAGCATACCTTATTTCTTCTTCAGTTGTAAACTTGCTTAGTGATAATCTCAAACTTCCATGAGCTTCTTCTTGCTTAACGCCTATCGAAAGGAGAACATGGCTTGCTTTTAGTGATTTTGAAGAACAAGCAGAGCCAGTAGATGCATAAATTCCCATTTCGCTAAGATATCCAACAATTGATTCTCCCTCTACCCCTTTAAAGATAAAATTGACATTATTACAGAGCCTTCTTTCTCCTTTTGGACCATTAAGTTTTGAACCTGGTATTTTTTCAAGTCCAGCTATCAATTTATCCCTAAGTTTGGAAATCTTTGAAATTTCATGAGAACTTGAAATTTGAACAGCTTTGGCAAATCCAACAATTGCAGGAATATTCTCTGTTCCACTTCTCAACCCTCTTTCCTGACCGCCTCCATCAAAAAGAGGATTTATTTTTATTCCATTTTTAATGAATAAAGCTCCTACTCCTTTTGGACCGTGAATTTTATGAGCATTAAGACTAATTAAATCTATATTTTGTCTTTTTACATCAATCAACGTCTTAGTGAAACTTTGACAAGCATCAATATGAAATAAAACTGATTTCTTTCTACAAATGTCTCCAATTTGCTGAATGTCTTGAATTGTTCCTATCTCATTATTTCCATGAATTATTGAAACAAGTAGAGTATTTGGAGTAATGGACTCTTCAAGTTCTTTATAATCTATAAATCCTTCTTTATCAACATTAAGATAAGTTATTTGAAATCCAAATTTTTTAAGAGATTCGCAAACATTAATAACTGAATCATGCTCTATTTTAGTAGTTATAATATGGTTCTTATTTCTATCTCCAAGATAAACTTTCAATGCTAAACCCTTTATTGCAAGATTATTTGACTCTGTACCTCCAGAAGTGAAATATATTTCTTCAGGTAAAGCGTTTATTGAGGAAGCAATAATTTTCCTTGAATATTCAAGAAGTTCCTTAGCATTCTCTCCCTTTTTATGAATAGAGGATGCATTCCCATAATTAATAGACATACATTTCCTTACTTCCTCTATAACACGTGAATCTACTCTTGTTGTGGCAGCATTATCTAAATAAACTTCTTTCATGATAGATTATTATAAAGAACTCAATTTAAATATTTAATGTGATTCTCAAATTAGTATAATCTATAACAATACCTATTCACTCCATTAGATCCATGAATTATCTTGATTGGTTTTAAAGAATAAGCCCACTTCGGTTTAGATTTTGAATCATGGTAATGAGTTATTTCAGTTATCTTTTTAACTCCAGTAATCTTTTGAGTTTCATAATCTCTAATTAACTCTTCAGCTACCCTATAACATTCTTCCCATGCCTTCCTATCTAATGGAGCTCTTTCTACATTCCATAAAGGATTTTCAAAATATTTCTTGTTATGATCTTTAAAAAAGGAGTATTGATTAGGTTCACAGATTATCTCTTTTATTGATTTACTTTTCTTATCTGCACGAGTTATTACTGATTCTCCACAAGCTCTAAGAAAAGAGGGATTTTTATAATTACCTCTTGATTCTGCATAAATACATTTTGCAAGTAGTAAGGTTTCAGATGAATCTTCTATTCCATATTTTCCAGGATTATTTAATTCATCTTCTCTACTAAATTCCTTATCAAAAGGATTAAATGAATAAGATGATTTTGCTATCTGTTCTAAAGATGAAGTACCCCTATTGCTCTCATATATTAATGAATCAAGGGTATCAGTATTTCTTTCCTCACTAAAAGAAGAATTCTCTTCATTAGGAAAGTATGTATTTAAATCTTGAATATTCTCATAGGTTTGGGATGGAGAAGAATTAATGAGACTAGAATAAGCTAATACTTTAATTTCATTATTTTGAGTATCTGAAAGATTATTGTTATTCATCCAAATATTATTATTTTGAACATCAGTAGCCTTTTTTAAGTTATTACCATAGTAATAAGAACCTAGGATATGATGCTGCTCTCTAACTAATTCAGTATTTGAAAAAGAATTGCCTCCAATAGCTACAGCTACTGAAAACAATAACCCTGACACAAATCCAAAAGCTTTATTTGTCTTTTTAGGCTTCATTTTAACTACCCCCTTTAGGTAACAAAATTAAAGGAAATTAAATAAATAGTATTTAAATCTTTCGGTTTGAAACCTATGCAATTAATATAAAAATAATAAAGAATTTAAATTAAGTGTCTATTTTAGAGGAATATGAATAATCTGATAGTAGTAAGGCATGGAGAATATGGGGATGATGATAGATTAAACGAGATAGGAATTAATCAGATAATTACTCTATCAAAAGAGATAAAAAAATAGTAAAAGAAAGACCAATAAAGATACTATCTTCAAGTGCTCCAAGAGCATTAGACACTCTGGAAATTATTAATAATTATATTAAAGCTGATAGAGTCGAAATTAACTCTTACCTTTGGTCAGCAAATGATTCTCCAAAAGACTCGTACTTCTTTAAAAGAGATATCAATAAATTGATTAAATTAATTGAACGTGAAAAGGACCTAGGTGAATTAATTATTATATCTCATTTAGAAATTGTTAATGATTTACCTAGATATTATCTCACTGAAAAATTGAAAAGAGAGTATAGAGGGGAAGAAATAAAAAAAGGTCAGGCATTTTGTTTAGACCTAAGAACAAAAAGATATGGAATAATTCCACAAGAAAGTGAATAAAAGTATAACATAAGTTTAAATATAATAATTTTCTTGATAGGTTATGAAGATATTGTCATTACATTGTGATTATATAAGATTTAAAGTAACTAAAAAGGCAATAAGAGAACCAGAAATCTTAGAAGAAGAACAAAAAGAGAGTAAAACAATAAAGGAAGTCTTAGTGATATTTATTGCTGTTGAGAAAGTAGACGAGAATAATAAAGAATCAATTAGTTGGTTAATTCAAAATATTGAGGATATTGCAAAGAAAGTTAATACGAGAAATATTGTTCTTTATCCATATGCTCATCTTTCTGCTAATCTATCAAGTCATGAGTTTGCGATTAACATTTTGAAAGAAGCTGAAAAAAAGTTAATTGAAAAGAATTACAAAGTAAATAGAGCTCCATTTGGATACTACAAAGAATTTGAGCTTAAATGTAAAGGACATCCTATTGCTGAACTTAGTAGAAGAACAGATTACGGACATGAAAAGACTGAAGTAGAGAATATTGAAAAAGAGTACGATTATAAAAAGCTACTTAATTCTATCTCAAAATCAAAATTAGATACCTCAAAATTAAAGGAAAATGATCATAGAATATTAGGTCAGAGAATGGATTTATTTAGTTTTCATGATGTTGCTCCAGGAATGGTATTCTTCCATCATAATGGGATGATTATTTACAATGAATTAATTAATTATTGGAGAGAAGAACATCAAAAAGAGGGATATCTAGAAATCTCAACACCTCAAATATTAGACAAAAGATTATGGCAGATATCAGGACACTGGGAAAAGTATAGGGAAAATATTTTTATAACTGAATATGAATCAAAAAAATTTGCAGTTAAACCAATGAACTGTCCCGGAGGTATTTTGGTATTCAAATCAAAAATAAGAAGCTACAATGACCTGCCGATAAAGATGTCTGAACTTGGCACTGTGCATAGAAAAGAATTATCGGGAGTATTGGCTGGACTTTTTCGATTAATTAAGTTTACACAGGATGATGCTCACATCTATTGTACAGAAGAGCAAATAGAAAATGAGATTATGAGTATAATGAACATAGTAAACAGATTTTATAACCTATTTAGATTTGAGTATTCTATAGAATTATCAACTAGGCCAGAAAATCGAATTGGATCAAATGAATTATGGGACAAAACAGAGAGAATATTAAAGGAAATACTTGTAAAGTCAAAAAACAAATTTAAAGTGAACGAGGGAGATGGAGCATTCTATGGCCCAAAAATTGATTTCCACATAAAAGATTCATTAGACAGAACATGGCAGTGTGGAACAATTCAGCTAGACTTTGCATTACCAGAAAGATTTGAGTTGGAGTATATAGATAAAAATAACAAAATTAAGAGGCCTATTATGATACATAGAACAATATACGGAAGTATAGAGAGATTTATCGGAATCTTACTAGAGCACACAAAGGGAAATTTACCTACTTGGTTAGCTCCAATTCAAGTAAGAGTGATTAATTTTACAGATAGAAACATCAAGTCCTGTAATAAATTTATTGAAAAATTAAGAACAAATATCTCAAATATAAGAATTGATTCAGATTTTGAATCAGTACCTTTACAAAAAAAGATTAGAAAAGCAGAATTAATGAGAATTCCGTATATAATCGTAATAGGAGATAAGGAAGAAAAAGAAGAGTCTATTGCAATCAGACGTCGAGGAAGTAATAAGATAGAGAACTTGTCTATAGAAAAATTTATTAAAGAAATTTTCGAACAAATAAAAGAAAAGAAATAAAGAGGTAAGAAAAATGAAAGTACAGCCGTATCTTAAAAAGTTAAATAATTCAAAAGAATTTAAAGAATTCATAAAGAAAAATCCAGAAGCTTATCTTATAGCTGGATTTTTTGTTTTTGATTTTGAGAATGACACACGAATCCACCAAATCGATTATTATGTTCCAGATAAACATAGCATGGTTACATTTTTTTTAGATAATAAAATAGAATTAAAAGAAGCAAAGGCAGCAAATGATATAAAACCACAAAAAATTGAAGGGGAAATAAAATTAGACTTAGACTTATTAAAAGGGATTGTACAAGATGAAATGAAAAATCATACAGTTACTTCAAAACTTCAGAAGATAATTGCAGTTTTACAGAATATTGATGGAACTTTGATATGGAACCTTAACTGTATTACAAATGACATGGGAATAATAAAGATGCATATAGATGATAAATCGCACTCAGTTCTAAAATTTGAAAAAGTGAGTCTTTTTGATATTATTAAAAAACTATGAAAGAAGGCTCCAGATTAACTAAAACGGTTCTAGGAGGTTGATAAAAGATAATTAGAATACATTAAACAATATAAAAAACATAGTAAGAGAGTTAGTTATCTTTATAAATTAAATCTAATACTTTATTAGATGGAGAACAATGAAAATGGAAAATCTTTCAGAAAAGCTGTATTTATTGTGGTTTACAGAAAAGATAAAGAGGAAATAAAATACCTCCTTCTTAAAAGAGAATTAAACTGGAAAGGATGGGAATTTCCAAAAGGAGGACTTGAAGAAGGAGAGAGTGAAGTTGAAGCAGTAAAAAGAGAAATTAAGGAAGAAACCGGATTAAGAGCAAAAAAAATAAACCGTCATTCGCTTAAAGGAAGATATTACTTTAAAAAGAAGAATTCTCATTTACCATATATTGGACAAACATATACATTATATTCTGCCGAAGTTAATAATGATAAAATAAGGTATGATAAAAGAGAACATTCTGATTATAGGTGGCTTAATTTTAAGGAGGCTATAAGAAAACTTACTTGGACAAATCAGAAAAGAAGTTTGAGGGTAGTCAATTCATACCTTACAAGAGAAAATTAGATGAAGAGAAACTATTTTTGTATAATAAATATAATATTGCTACTTGGCTCAATTCTTTTTAATACTCTAAATCCAACTTCCTCTAGCTCTTTTCTCAATTCATCTGCATCGTATAAATAGTATGAGCGGTATACCTTCTTATCACCAATTGTCCATGGAACTCTTATTCTCTTTGGTTTATTTTTGAACCTTTTTGCGTTTTTATCCCAAACAGTTACTAGAGCTTTTGCTTCTGGTTTCATAACCCTATACATTTCTTTAATAATTTTCTTTCTAATAAATTGATATTTAACACAATGAATAAGGGCTATACAAAGAACTGCATCAAAAAAATTGTTCTCAAATGGAAGTTTAGATGCTTTGGATTTTATCAGAACTATATTGTTCAAACCTTTTATTAATGAATTTTCTTTTGCAAATTTTAGCATCTGAGATGAAAAATCAACACCATATATTACTCCATTGAATTTATGAAAATTCCTCCCACTTCCACATCCTAAATCAAGAACTTTACCGCTACATTTAGATAAAAAATCTTTTATAATAGTTGGAGATTCTATTTTATATTTATTCCACTGAGGAGCTATTTTATCCCACACTTTTCTCTGGTTCATTTTAATTAGTTTAGCTGCTTTATCATGTAATTTCCCTCTAAATGATAACCTAATTCTCTATAATACTCACGTACTCCTACTCCTGAGATAATTGCTATCCTCTTAATCTTTGCATTCTTTTTACTTTCCCTATATACAATTTGCTCTGCTTTATTAATTAACTTCTTTCCTAAACCTTTATGTTGGATATTAGGAATTCCACCAAATGATGAAAGAGAACCAATAGATGATGATCTTCCATAAACATGTAATTCACGAATAATAGATGAGTTATTGAGTTCAGTGATAAAATTATTCTCAAGATCATCATTTATGCGCAATCTTAAAAGTCCGAATAAAACGTCGTTATTATCGACAACCTCAATAAAATACTCTGTGCCTTTACTTGCCCGATATTTTGTAGTCTTAATTTTTAGGTTATCTATAGATATTAAGTTCTTATTATTTGAGAAACCAACTTCTCTAAATCTTATTTCTCTAATTTTAGTTTTAGATTTTCTTAATTCCTCTTCAATATCCTTTCTTAGACTGATACGAGTTGTTCCAGCAACAATATATTCAGGAGCAAGTTCTCTCATAATGCGCATAACTCTACAATACCTTGGAACTGTCTTCATCATTTTTATTAATAGATTATAAATCTGTTCCTGAGAATATGGAGAGAATCTTCCTTCCAAATAATCTTTTTCCAACTGAGAACCTCTTATAACTTGGCAAGGATAAATCTTTATCTGATCTGGTTTAAATTTTTCTGAATTAAATAATTCTTGGAACATTTGTAAGTCTTTCTTAGGATTTGAACCAGGAAGGCCGGGCATAAAATGATAACCTACTTTAAATCCAGAATTCTTTAATCTCTCTGTTGATTCGATAACATCCCTTACCGTATGGCCTCTATTAATTAATCTATAAATTGAATCATCAATTGCTTGAACTCCCAACTCAATGCGAGTGGCTCCGAATTTTAGAAAACGAAGAATATCTTCTCTTGAAGCAAAATCTGGTCTCGTTTCTATACATAAAGCAACACATCTATGTTTTGCTTTCTCATTCATTTTTTTAGCTTCCTCTATATTTGATGAAGAGCATTCATTTAAAGCATCATAACATTCTTTTATAAAATTCTCTTGATATTCTAATGGGTAAGAGGCAAAAGTTCCTCCCATAATAATTAGCTCTATCTTATCAGTTGAATGGTTCATTAAACGATAAGCCTTCAATCTTGATATAACTTGTTCATAAGGAGAATATTTTAGCATCTTAGCTCTTATTACTGGCGGGCTGAGAGGGGTATAAGATTGAGGAACATCTAGTTTTGGACAATATCTACAAATTCCGTGAGCGCACTGACGAGGTTCTGCCATAACCGCAATAGGAGCTACTCCTGAAATAGTTCTAGTAGGCTTACGTACTTCATTATTATTTGGAAGCTTCATTTTTAGATGTTCAATATATATTAGAAGAGAGGCAATTTTAAATTCTTTTGATTTCAAAAATATTAGAAAGTAGATTAATAAATAAAGATAAAAATAAATTGCTTTAAAGTATGAAAAGTAAAGAAGAGATAAGCCTATTTATATTTAAGAAAGAAGAAACAAAAAGATAAAAAGAATGGAAGAATCAAATGGTCCTGTTGAATATCCTAATAACTTTAGATTTAGCAGTTGCAGGACATAAACTTCCACTAATGATTGGAATAACAAAAAAATCTTGATTTAGATAGGAGTTGATTTCTGAACATGATGATCTTTTAGTATAAGTTCCAACTTCACTAGGGCCAGTATATCTCCAACCACTAACTCCCCAAATCCTTTTGTTTGCA
>JAWAMY010000003.1:8139-16050 GCA_038895635.1 Candidatus Pacearchaeota archaeon
ATGTAAAAAGCAAAGTCTGTCAAATTTGTAGATGGATCTCCTCCAGTTCTCGAAACTTGAGCAGTAAATATACACTCATTATTATTTGGGTCTACTGGTGTAGAATTAATATAAGCGGTTATAGGAGTTAACTCAACGTTCATACAATCAAAAGTTAAACTTGTCGTTGACATACCCCTATTTACAAATCCTCGAATAACAACATAAATTACTCCAATAGCAGCAATAACTAAAAGAATCATTAGAACAGTCGTTATTACATCGGAAATACCTCTCTTATCGCCTCTTTTGTTAAAAATCATAACTGAATTATTAGAAAAATTTTATTTATAAATATTTCGGTAAGTAAAAGTTATATATAAGGAAGCTATTTATGCGAAAACCAAAATTCAAATTCTTTTTTATCTTTATCAAATGAATCTAATCTACAAAACCCGAATCTCTCGAACTGAATTATTTCGCCAATCTTAAGTTCTTGAATTGAAGGCTCTGCATAACCATAAAGGTATTTTGCATCTGGCATCATAACTCTTACTTTTACTGGATTTGAGACCCAGTTTATTTTTGGAATATTTTTATTTTCCATACTGGTAAAAATAGATTTATCATCAAGAATAACATTGTAAAGATGCATTAACCTGACTTCTTTTTTCTTAAATCTATCAAAGTCCTCTTTTGAAATGTATACTTCACCAATCTTAACAGTACGAAACGTTTTTTTATCTGGATGAATTTTAACTTTAATAGATTTAATATTTGGTGCATTTAAAATAGATAATTTAACTGGTTCTGAAACAAAAGAGTATCTATTTGCTTTTTTATCTAAAATTTTTCTACTTATTGCTGCAATCATATCAAAATCAAGATTTACTTGATTTTTTGTAAGTCCTAAACTCTCCGCCAGTTCAACAAAAACTTCCTTAACTATTCCTCTTCTTTTCAAAGATTTAAGGGTAACAAGACGAGGGTCATCCCAACTAAGATATTCTCCAGATTTTATAGCTTCTCTTATCTCGCGCCCTTTTGTAGTAGAATCTTGAACATTAAATCTACCATATTGAATAATGGTCTGACCTTTAAGATTTAAAATATTCTTTATTTGCTCTTGAAGTTCGATTCTTGCTTCAAATTCATTACTTCGAAGAATGTGAGTAACTCCCATAAGTGAATCTTCAATAGGATTATAAAAGTCGTACATTGGCCAAACTTTATATTTATTTCCAGTCCTATAATGAGAACAAGATACTGCTCTAAAGATAACACTATCTCTCATAACATGATTCAAACTTTTCATATCTCCTTTTATCCTTAAAACCGCTTTACCTTCAGAATATCTGCCTAAAATAAACTTTTCCCATTCTCTCATATTTTTATCATAGCTAAAACTCCTACATTCACATTCCTTTCCTTCATGTCTAAAAGACCGTATTTTATCTCTCGAACAAAAACACATATAAGCTTTATTCAAAGAAATTAGTTTCTCTGCATAATTATAGAGTAAAGGAATATCATCTGAAACATAACGAATTCCAGAAATTTTTAGTTTTAAGTAATCTTTTATATCCTCTAAAATTGATTTTTCGAATTCTTCTGTAACCTTTTCCGGATTTGCATCTTCAAATCTTAGCAATAGTTTACCATGGTATTTTTCAGAATATAGGGAGTTAATAATAAATGTTAATGCATGCCCAATATGTAGATGTTTTGATGGTTCAGGAGCGATACGAAAAATCATTCTTTTGCTTATATTGGGGAGGTCCCTAAGAGTTTTCTCGTTTTCTTCCTTTTTTTTGATAAAAGAAGAATATTTCTCAAATTCTAATTTTCTTTGATCTATGGACATAGAGTTTACTTTATTTACTACCTCAACTATTTTTGGCATAACTGCCTTTATATCTTCTTTTTTTAGACCATGTTGGAATAGTTTAGATAGAACAAATTGTGGTTGAGCACTATTATGAGAAATAGCATTTTCAAGAGAGTAAGCATATATTTCACTATCAAAATCTTTCATAATATAAGAAAAAGGACCCCATTAATAAATCTGTTGATAACAAACATAAAATTATCTTGCAGAATCTGCTTGTTTCTCTAATTCATTCTTTTTAACAAAAGCAACACTTTCTTCTGACGATTTTGAAGCGGCAATTATCTCCTCAGCAAGGGTCTGAGAAAACTTTTTTTTCTTATTAAATGATTTATCATAAGCTCCATGAACAATATTTCTAAGAGCAATTGATACTCTTCTATATGGAGAGCAATCTACAGCCTGAGGATACTTTGCTCCACCATATTGAATAGTAGTGACCTCATCTCTTGGAGCTGCATTTTCAACTGCTCTCACTAAAACCTGGACAGGATTTTCCCCTGTTTTCTCCTCTATAATTTGGAAAGATTCTATTACAATTTTAGTATTATGATTATATTTGCCGCTAGCCCATTTTGTAATAATCTTATGCTTCTTTCCACGATGACCGGGCACAGCAATTAGATTAATCAATCTTTCAATTATATTAACATTTGTTTTTGAGAATCTATCTCTTGCCCGGCCTCTTGATTTGACAACTATCTTTGGTTCAAGATTAATAATATTTTTAAGACCAGGATCTGAGATTATCACTCCAGATAAATCATATCTATTGAATACTCTAAAATTAAGATCTGATTTTTTTTCTGACATTTTAACGTCTTCCTTTTTCTATTTTACCTTTTACTAAAAGTTTTAAAGGTTGATCATTAACCTTAATTACTTGAAATCTGACTCCGGGAATATCTCCTTTAGTCCTTCCTTGTTTTCCGCCAATCCTTTCAATTATAACCTCATCATGTTCATCAATAAATTTTTGTGCTAAATTTCCAGGAATAAATGCAGTAACGACTTTTCCATTTTTAGTTAATTGGACTTTGCAACATTTTCTCATCGCAGAATTTGGTTGCTTTGCTTCTTTCTGCACTTTTTCAGTGACCAAACCTCTTGCTTGGCTTGCTCCTTCTAGAGGATCTGCTTTAGCATATAAGTTCAAAATTCTTGATTTATAGTAGTAATCGCTCCAGCTAAACTTTTTTCTTCTTTTTATTAATTTACGAGCATTCATTAACCCCATTTTATCTCAAATAAAAGTTCATTTTTAAAGGTTTTTATTAATTAATAAAGCAATTAAGCTATTTTAAGATCTTTATCAAAATAGTCTTTCACTATTTTTCTCATTTCTTTAAATCTCTGTTTATTTCTTCCAATTAATAATGCTTTATTTTGTTGTCCTGAATTTATAATTAAGAATTGTCCATCTATTTCAACACTTTTTATTTGAATTGGATAAATAATAGTAGAAATAAATTTTTCTGCATCTCCAAGACTTTTAGGTATCATTACTACTCTCACCTTTTTATTGAGAATTTCGCTTATTTTCTTAATATTCTCTCCATTTTCACCTATAGCTTTTGATAAATTCTTCTCATTAACTGTAAAAATTAAAATATTGTTATAAACAAAACAATGTTTAGGAGTAACTTTACTTATCTTAGAAAAGAGGTTAAGATACCTCATAAGCTTCATATCAATTGTCTTAATCATTTTTATTAGCTACTTATTCTCTTTTACTTGTTGATTTTTTGATTGATGCTCACTAGAACTAGAAAGGGGGCCTGTAATCTTAACCATCAATCCAGGTAAACCCGTACCAACAGGAACTGGTTGATTAAGAATAATGTTCTCAATTACACTCAACAATTCGTCTTTACTTCCTTTTATAGTTGCGTTAACAAAATGTTTTATAGGTGTTTCGAATGAAGCTTTTGCAAGAATTGAGCTCTTCTTAGCAATAATTCCCATTCTAGTCATTCCATGAATTTCTCCATCAACAGTCATTGCATCGGCTACAAGCTTAAGATGCCTTACATCAATATCTAATCCCTGACTATCAATAACTTTCTTTATTTCATTTATTATTACTTGTCTAGCAGTTTCAATTCCGAATACATTTGCAACCTCAAACAAATCATTAGTTATTGTTTTATTTCTATTAACTCCTTTTAATTTAACTATCTCAGCTAAATTAGAACCGCTAGTTAAAATAATATAATCTTTATCTCTTTTAACAATTAAAATTTGTTTAATGCCTTTAATTCCAGAAAGTATTAATTCTTTTGTCTTTTCTTTAAGTTTGTATATCTCTTTAAAACTTAACTCGTTAGCAGAAAGAATTATTGAATTTTCTTTTATTATGATTTTTATTCCCTTATCGATCTTTTCTTTAATTTTTTCTGCTATTGTATTAATAGACATATGGGAGTGTTTTAATGCTTTGTTATTTATTACAAATTCTATCTTTTTATCAGAGAAGTTTATTTTTGTTTCATCAAGAATTTCCTTAAGTCTTAATTCTTTTATCTTCTCTGCAAAAACTCTTGCATTCTTTTCATCATTATATTCTGACTCTAAATAAATTTCCATAGCCGGAGTAGAAGGAGTTTTCCTAGCATCAAGAATCTCAATTATTCTTGGAAGTCCTTGAGTTATCTGCATCTCTTGAACTCCAGCAAAATGAAAAACGTTCAAAACCATTTGAGTTGATGGCTCTCCAAAGCTCTGAGCAGTAACTATTCCTATTGCTTCTCCTGGAGAGATCTCTTTATTTAGATGTAATCCTGATACTTCAATTCCATCGTCACCATACTTAAATTGAATAATCTGTCCAATTGCATCTCTAACAGTTGAATCATACTCTACTCTCAAATCTTGAAGAGCATTTGCTAATCTTCTATATAAGTAACCTGATCTTGGAGTTCTTAATGCAGTATCCATAAGAGCGTCTCTTCCTGAGATTGCATCAAAAAAGAACTCGTATGGCTTCAATCCTTCCATATATGAAGAATAAACAAATCCTCTTGATTTTGGGGATAAATCACCTTCTTTGAAGAAAGATAAAGTTCTATTTCGATAACCAAAGTTAATTCTTTGTCCCCATAGAGACTTTTGGCCAATTGAACATGCTATTTGGGTAATATTTAATATATTACCTCCTGCTTTAGACATAATCATATGATTAACTGGATTATTTTCTGGAAACTCGGTTCTTACTGCTTTACTTATTTTAGTTCTAACTTCATTTAAAGTCTGAAGAATTTTAATTTCACGTGATTCTTCTGGAGTTTTACCAGGAATAATCTCTAAGTTACCACTTTGATAATTTCTAATTATCTCATTTGTCTTATTCTCACCATCAGAAATAATTTCTTGGGTCATCTTTCTTATCTTCTCACTAACATTCAAATCTTCGATTGAAATGGTGAAACCTCTCTTAGACAAATAATCTGTTCCAAGAGTAAATGCTCTTTTTATAGTGTTAATTGTTTCGACTCTTCCAATTTCTCTATCAAGAACTTTAGTGATTAGATCATTTTCAACTCCAAAGCTATAATCTGCAGTTAACTCCTCTTTTTCAATCTCTTCAATAATCTTTTTATCTATCTTTGATGGAAAGATCTTAAGAAAGAGTTCTTTTCCAGTTATTGTTTTTTTATCTAATTTTGAAACCACTCCTGCATTAAAGAGTAATTGCTGAGCTTCTTGTCTTGAAAAGATTGATTTTCCAATTAGATAGTTACCAGTAACAGCATCTGCAATTGTTCCAATTAAGTTTGAATTATTCTTAGGACTAATAAGATTATTATTAACATCTAGAAGAATTCTTGCCTCTGCTCTTGCCTCCTCTGTTTGGGGAACATGAACATTCATCTCGTCTCCATCATAATCTGCATTATATGGAAAAGCTACAGCTGGATGCATTCTAAAAGTTCTTGATGGTAAAACACGAACATAATGAGCCATAAGACTTCCTCGATGTAAGCTAGGATGTCTATTAAACAGGACGATATCTCCATCTACCAAATGTCTTTCAACAAAATATCCAGGTTTTAATTCTTCTATAATCTCCTTTTTCAAATCTGGTGTTACCTTTTTTCTTCTTCCATCTGGTCTAACAATATAATTAGCACTAGGATATTTATCAGAAAGAATCAATTTCTTAAGATTCTCAATATTAAGAGAAGTAACTTCTTCGTTAACTGTAAGTATCTCAGCTATTTCATAAGGTACTCCAACCTCATTTATTTCAATGAAAGGGTCTGGAGAGATAACAGTTCTTGAAGAGAAATTAACTCTTTTACCAGCAAGGTTATGCCTAATTCTTCCTTCTTTTCCTTTTATTCTTTCAGTAATTGTTTTAAGTGGCTGACCGCTTCTATGACGAGCTGGAGGTATTCTTGAGATAGTGTTATCAAAGAATGTTGTAACATGGTACTGTAATAAATCCCATAGATCATCAATTATAACCTCAGGAGCGCCAGCATTCAAATTTTCCCATAACCTTTGATTAGCTCTAATAATATCTCCTAGTTTATGTGTCAAATCGTCTTCGCTTCTCTCTCCTGTTTCAAGAGTTATACTTGGCCTAACAGTTACAGGTGGGACAAGAAGAACAGTCAATACTGCCCATTCTGGTCTAAAAGTAGATGGATTAATTCCAATTAGCCTACAATCATCATCTGGAATCCTTTCAAGAATTTCGCGTATTTCTGGTGGAAAGACTCTCTTCTTTCCAAGAGTGAATGTTGTAGGTTTCTCAACTTTAATTTTTTCTTGAATAGCATTACAATAAGGGCATTTTTTTGAATCTTTAGCCTTTTTAAGTCTTTGGGCTGGAGAAAGTTTTTTAATATGTGCTTCATCAAGAAGGATTCTTCCACAAACATTACAAAAACTTCTTAAAAATAGATAAATTATTGGAACATATTTAACGTGAATAACTGGTCTTGCAAATTCAATGCTTCCAGGATGGCCTAAACACTCTTTCAATCTTCCCCCACATGTCCTACACCTAACACCTGGATCAATAGCTCCAAGCCTTAAATCCATTAAACCGCCATCAACTGGATAACCGTCCATATCATAAAGTTCTGGTGTGATAATCTTAGCACAAGAAATTTTCTTAATATGTTCTGGACTAAAAAGACTGAATTTTAAAGCGCGTATTTGTTTTTTAATTATCATTTTATTTGTAATACTTGTTCTTCCAAGATTTAATTAAGGATTGATCAATAGAAAGATAATCGCAATCTATTTCTGGGTTTGGCAAATTATATTTAATTGGAGTATATAATCTGTAATTCCTACGAATTTCCATTTCTTCCAGTGCTCGAAGCACTTTTTCAATTTGCACTTCTTCTGAAGATGATCTTCTTCTATTCATTATCCTCATACTTATTTTTTAATTCAAAAGTTGTGGAAATATGAAGTCCTAATAACTCTTCTACAAGGAGCTTAAATGCATATGAGACTTCGACATCATCAACCTCATTACTTCCGCAAAGAGAACAATAAGTTTTACCTCTTAAAGAATCTTTTATTCCAAAGCTACCACATTTTGAACATATATGAATTATAACTTTATCAGAATCATACCTTTCTTTAAGTAATAAAGAGGCTCCATGAGCTACAAGTGCTTGTTGCTCCATCTCTCCAAGCCTTAATGCTCCTCCACGAGCTCTTCCTTCTATTGGCTGTCTAGTTAATAATGCAACTTTCCCAGAAGCTCTTGCATGCATTTTATTAGCCACCATATATTTAAGTTTCATATAGTACATATTACCAATATAAATCTTTGCTTCCATTCTCTTTCCAGTAACTGGATGATACATTATTTCTTTACCATCATAACTAAATCCTAGGTTCTTTAATTCATCCTCAAAATTTTTTATATTTACTTCTTCAAATGGAGTACCATTCATAATCTGACCTTTTAAACAACCTATTTTTCCAGTTATTAGTTCAAGTAAATAACCGACTGTCATTCTTCCTGGAATTCCATGGGGATTAAAGATAAGGTCAGGTTTTATACCTCTAGAAGTAAA
>JAWAMY010000004.1:0-14953 GCA_038895635.1 Candidatus Pacearchaeota archaeon
TCGATTTTTTCCTTTTTAATTCATTCTCATTTAAAGTTATAATTTTATCTGAATTAGGATTTATATAATTATCTCCTTTATAAAAAAGATATGAAAAAGTGTAAACTTTCTTAGCTATAATTTTTTTATCTTTAACTAATGACTTGATTGCAAAATGTACTTCTTTATGGCGAACATGGCCATATTCTCCATTCGATCCATGAGTAAAAAGTAAATCATAAGATTTATTAAAGAAAGGAATAAGGTAACTCTCTATACTCTTAAGACTAATCTTTTTATAATAACCTTCCTCTGCATCGTCAAGGGCAAAGATAAATGGCCTTGCGTTGTATGTCTTACAAACCTTCATAAATTTTGGAGCTCTATCTTTATCATTTTTCCTACACAAACTGACTATCTCTGTATTCCAAATTTTCTTATTCCGAAGTAAATAACCCCCCATCCAAATAGTCTCATCATCTGGATGCGCCACAATAATTAAAACTTTCCTCATCTGAATCAAAAGGTTTTTAATTAGATAAAGCTTTCTCTGTAAATAAGATGATAAAAAGAGTGATTGCACCAGTCAGAATTGATTTTGGAGGAGGAACAACAGACATTTTTCCATTCACTCGAGATTTTGGAGGAGCTGTATTAAATGCTGCGATCAACAAATATATTCATGGAAAATTAATCGCAACAGATAAACAAGTTAAATTAAGTTACTATGGTGATTTACCAACATCTAGCGGACTAGGAACATCTGGAGTAATGAATCTTGTTTGGTTAGCTTTAATATCAAATAAGAAAAATAAAGAAGAGTTAGCAGAGGAAGTGTATAAAATAGAACAGGTAATGGGCCTTATTGGAGGAAAGCAAGACCAATATGCTGCTGCTTTTGGAGGAATTAATTTTATTGAAGTTACAGATAAAGTTAAAGTTACAAAGTTAAAGTTGAGTAAGAAAATAATTAAAGAAATGGAGAACAGACTAGTAATTGTATACACTGGAAAACCGCATTTCTCAGGCAATTCAAATAAAAAATCAATCGACAATTTAGTAAGGGGGAATAATATTGAAAATCTAAAGAAAATTAAAGAAATTGCAATTGAAATGAAAGAAGCCTTACTAGAAGAAAATCTAAATAAATTTTCAAATTTATTAAATGAAGAAACTAAGTATCGTAGTAGGCTACATAAAACAATGGTACCAGGCTATGTAAAGAAATTTATTGAGGAAGGTTTAAAAAATGGGGCAGAATCTGCCAAAATTCTTGGATCTGGAAATGGAGGAAGCATACTTTTTTTTGGAGATAAAAAGAAAATTATTAGAAAATTTGGAAAAAGAGCGATATCCTTCAAGTTTGACTTTCAGGGTTTAAGAGAAATCAGAGAATGAAGAAAATAAGTCCATATATCGTAAAAGATTAAGAAAAGAATGATTATTCATTGTTTCGAATAAGATTATTTGAAGAAAAATTAAAGTTTGATTCAATTTCTCTCTTTAATAATAGATTATGTTCTTCAAAGTGAAGTCTAGCCATCAAATAAGAGATTGTTGATTCTGCACCTTGATTAAAGTTGAGAGATCTCTTACCTAAACCGTCAAAACAACCTCCGGTTGCTTCATCATATATCATTTGGTTAAGATGATTATGCCCTAAAAACCAATTAAAAGCAATAACTGCTTTCTCATAATAATCTTTTTTACCTGTTACTTTATTAGCTACTAACAATGTTTGGGCCATAGAAGAGGCATCAATCGGCTGTTGATCGAAAAATGCTCTTTGATTATTTCTAATATACCACCCATTCTCACCAATTGGATATAATTTACCATCAATAATGGTTAAATCAATAAGAAAGTTAAGAGACTCCTCGGCTATTTTAAGATATTGTTCATTTTTTGTTAAATCAAAAGCTAAAAACAAAGCCTCCGACAATTTTGAATTATCATATGTCAGATAAGATTCAAACCATTTCCAATCCTCAGTGGAATTTGAATTATATAATGAGACTAAATCTCTAACAAGAGTAGTAATTAGCTCAAGAATCTCATTTGATCTTTTCTTTTTATAATAGTAATATAATCCAATAATTGAGAATGCTTTTGCTCTAGGTGAGTTTAGATTCTTAATAACCCCAATAGAATTATTTAAGATTGATTCTGATTTATTTATTAAATCCCTATTTTTTAATTTGTATATGGAAAATCCAAGTGCCCAAATAGCCCTGCCAATAGAATCCTCACTTTTAGGATTTAATGATTCTTCGACATTATTATGATGATTTTTGAAGTTACCAAGACTATCTTGAGCTCTCTCTATAAAATTCAAATAAGTATTCATTAACCTTAAAGATCTCTTGGACTTAAATAAAGAATTATGAGATACAGCAACAATTAATGCTCGGGAATTATCATCAAGAGTATAACCTGAATTTTTATCTGGCTCAGTATGGTTAGCAAATTGAATTATTCCAATTTCATCGGTCATATTCTCAAGATGATCTAGTTTAATTGGTGGAAACTTTTCTGTAATCTCTTTTCTTAAAGTAATAACCTGATTAAATATCTTTAAATAGTTAAGAGCCACATTAGACCAAATCATCTGCCTTGAGAAAGTATATGCATTTTTCTCCATTTCTCTTCTTAAAGAAGAGTCTGAGAGTAATTTATCAATGGCCTCGGTATATGAGTCTGGGTCCATAAGTCTAACTATAATTCCTCTTTTATCTTGTAATAACTCTTTAGAATAGAGAGTAGGAGTGGAAACAATTGCCTTTCCGCAGCCCATTGCATAAGCAAGAGTTCCACTTGTTATCTGATTCTGTTCAAGATTTGTAAAGATGTAAACATCTGTAGCTTGAAGATAATTGATTATTTCCTTAAGGCTTAGATATTTATTATAAAATTTTACATTTTTCCTTATCTCTAATTTTATAATTAATTCCTCTAATTCTTCTCTATATTTCTCTCCTTCTTTCTTTCTCACAACTGGATGTGTCTCCCCTATAATTAAATACAATAAATTTGGATATTTTTTAACTAATGGAGGTAAAGATTTAATCACATATTCTATTCCTTTACCACGACTTAATAGACCAAAAGTAGATAACACTAATTTACCGTCAAGTCTTAATTCTTTCTTTATCTCCTCGCTGTCTTTTAATTTTACATTAGGTATTCCATGATGAACTACAAATATTTTATCTTTATTTATCCCATAATCTTTTTCAAGAATATCAACAGCTGTTTTTGCCATGACGATTATAGCAGCAGAACGTAAAGCGATTGCGCTAACCACTTTCTTTCGAAGCTCATCTGGTTTAGGAAGTACACTATGAAAAGTAACAACAACTGGCTTCTTTAGTGTTTCTAAAAATGGAACAATATAAGAGCCGTACTCTCCTCCAAATAAACCAAATTCATGCTGGATACAAACAATTTTTATATCCTCCCTAGAATTAATTTGTTTTGCTACATTAATATAATCTTCAATATCTCCTTCATTAAGCTCTAGCACTACCTTTTTGCTATAATTATAAATGTCTTGATCTTTATTTATTGCGATTACTTCTGATTTAAGTCTTGGATTAAAACGTCTATCCATTGCATTAGTTAAGTCCCGAGTGAAGGTAGCGATACCGCACTCTCTTGGAGGATAGCTACATAAAAAACATGTTTTTTGTTGCTCAAAACCAGCAATTTCCTCTTTCATTATAACAAAGTAACCTCTTTTTGTCAATTTAATATATACTTTTAATCCGTAGTTTATAATCTTTTCTTTTTTTCAGCGATTAATTAAAAGACAAATACCTAATTAAATTTATATAATCTAAAAATTTTAACTTTCTATGAAAAAAGAGGGAGAAAAAAGAATATTATTAAATATTCTTAATGAAGCGCAAGATAAATATGGATACCTATCTGAGAATATTCTAAAACAAATAAGTGAAGACTACGATATTCCTATTGCAAAATTATATGGAGTGGTTAAGTTTTATACGATGTTAAGAACTGAAAAACAAGGAAAGTATGTAATTGAGCTTTGTGGATCTCCATCGTGCGTTCTTAATGGATCAAGAGAAATAGAAAGAATGATTAAAAGAGAATTTGGAATCCATATTGGAGAAACAAGCAAAGATGGTATGTTTTCTGTTTATAAAACCTCGTGTATTGGCTGTTGCGATGAGGCTCCTGCAATGTTAATTAATGGTAAGCCATACACAAAACTTTCTTTAAAGAGAGTAAAAGAAATCTTAACTGAACTTAAAAAAAATGCAAATTCTTAGAGAAACTAATTTAGAAGCATTAAAGAAAGCAAAAAAGATAGGAAAAGATAAAGTTATATCGATAATTGAAAAGAAAAATTTAGTTGGAAGAGGAGGGGCAAGTTTTCCAGTTGCAAAAAAATGGAAACTTGCTTTAAAAACAAAATCTAATGAAAGGTACCTAATATGTAATGCCGACGAAGGCGAACCAGGAACATTTAAAGATAAGTTCATAATAAAGAACAATCCAAAAACAATGATTGAGGGGATGTTAATATCTTGCTTTGTTTTAGATGTTAGAGAAGCATTTATCTATTTAAGAAAAGAATATGATTATCTAAGAAGAAGCTTAGAGAAATCAATAAAAGAAGTTTTAACTAATTCAAAATCAAATGTAAAAATCACGATTGTGAGAGGTGCCGGATCTTATGTTTGTGGGGAAGAGACTGCAATAATTCAATCAATTATGGGTAATAGAGGGACACCAATATATAAACCGCCATATCCTATAGTTAGAGGACTATGGGAAAAACCTACAGTGATAAATAATGTCGAAACGTTTACATGTATCCCACAAGCTTTACTTTATGATGATTGGAATCCAAGAATAAGATTGTTTTCAATTTCAGGAGACGTTTTACATCCGGGAGTTTATGAGTGGGAATTAGGAGTTAAGGTCTCTACTATATTAGATACTGTTAAACCAAAAGAGAATATTAAAGCAGTTTCTCTTGGATGTTTTGGAGGGATTATGCCACTGAATGAAAACTCGATAATAAACGAAGAAACTATTTGTAGAGAGAATTGTCAACATGGTGCATTTACCCTTATATTCATTGGAGAGAGTAATGAGATATTGGATATTAATATAAGCATTGCAAAATTCTACACTTATGAATCCTGTGGTAAATGTACACCTTGTCGAGAAGGAACAATAAGACTTTTGAATTTATTAAAAAGAATAAGAGATGGTGAAGGAAAAAGAGAACATCTAATAATGTTAGAAGAGTTTGCGAATCATATTCAAGAAACAAGTTTATGTGGACTTGGTCAATCATGTGGAAATCACATTTTAACTTCACTTAAACATTTTAGAAAAGAATTCGAAAATAAGATAAAATGAAAATAAAGATTGATGGAAAAGAGGTTGAATGTAAAAAAGATGAGACTATATTAAGCATATGTCAAAGAGTTGGAGTTAAAATACCAACTTTATGTTATCATAAGAGTTTATTTCCAGAAGCAAGATGTAGGGTCTGTTTGGTTGAAATGAATGGAAAATTTGTAACATCATGTTCAACAAAACCAACTAAAAATGCAAATATAATCACAAATTCAGAAAAGATATTAAAAGCAAGAAGATTGAATTTAGAATTAGTTAGCTCTGGAATAAATCAAAATGATTTAACTGATGATTTTGAAGCAGAAAAGGTGTATAAAGAGGTTGGAATAAAGAGCAACAGATTTGATTCAATTAAAAATTATATCTCTGATTTAGGAGATGCAATAATAAGAGATAATAATAAGTGTATTAATTGTGGTAGATGTGTACAGGTTTGTGGAGAGATTCAAAAAATATTTGCGATTGATTTTGCAAGCCGAGCTCATAACGAGCATGTTACACCTTACTTTGAGAAAAATTTATCAGAAGTAGCATGCATAAAATGCGGACAATGCTTAATTAATTGTCCAGTAGGAGCAATATCTGAAAGGCCACATTTAAAAGAAGTAATCGCTGCACTAAATGATAAAGAGAAATATGTAGTAGCTCAAACAGCTCCATCTATAAGAGCAACGCTTGGAGAATTATTTGGACTAGAACCTGGAACTTTAGTTACAGGAAAGATGATTAGTGCTTTGAGAAAATGCGGTTTTTATAAAGTGTTCGACGTTGATCTGGGTGCAGACATAACCATCATGGAAGAGTCCGCTGAGTTCATAAAAAGAATAAATGAAAATAAGAATCTTCCAATGATAACAACTTGTTGTCCTGCCTGGATATTAATGATGGAGTTCTTTTATCATGACTTAATAGACAATATGTCTACATGTAAAAGCCCACATGAAATGTTAGGAATGTTAATCAAGACATATTATGCAAAAAAAGCTGGAATTGATCCTAAAAAGATAGTTGTTGTTAGCGTTATGCCCTGCACTGCCAAAAAATTTGAATCAACAAGAAAGGAACTTAATAGTGGAGTGGACTATGTTTTAACAACTCGAGAACTGGGCCGGTTAATAAAAATGAAGAATATAGACTTTAACTCTTTAAAAGAAGATAAATTTGATGAGATTTTAGGAGAGGCTTCTGGAGCAGGGGACATATTTGGCTCGGCAGGAGGAGTAATGGAAGCGGCTTTAAGAACGGTATTTGAAAAGTATACTGGAAAAAGACTAAAGAGGGTTATATTCAAATCTCTTAGAAAGAATTCTGGAATAAAAGAGGGAGAAATATTTCTAAAAGGAAAGAAGATAAAGTACGTGGCTGTTTCAGGTGGAGCAAATATAAGAAAGGTAATAGAGAATAAGGAGAAATATCATTTTATTGAAATGATGGCATGTCCAGGCGGATGTGTCGGAGGAGGAGGTCAGCCAATTTATTCTGATCCAAATGTTCTTTTTAAAAGAGCCAAAGCGCTTTATAAGCAAGATTCTTTAAAGAGATATAGAAGAAGCCATGAAAATCCAATTGTTAAGAAAATATATGAGGAGTATTTGGGTGAACCTTTAAGTAGAAGGGCAGAAGAGCTTTTACATACAAGTTACGAAAAAAGAAACAAATTTTAATACAATAATAATTAAAATTTTTAAATATAAGAGAGGTAAGATTTAAAAGATAAAAACAATTACAATGAAAAAAAGAGGGAATTTGCAAGAAAGAAAGTTAATAAGATATCTTAATGAAAAACAAAAAGCTTATGTTAATCTTGAACTCGAAAATCCTTTTAATGGAGAATATTTGTTAACTGTTTTTCATCTAATTCCAAGAGGCAAATTAAACATTTTGCAAGCAGCCTCAGAAGTCGCAGCTGAAAGTTCTACTGGAACAAACTTCAAAGTAAAAACAGAAACACCTTTCTCAAGAGAAATGAATGCTTTAGTGTACAAATTAGATTTAGAAAAAAATCTAGTTTGGATAGCATATCCGTGGAGGCTTTTTGATAGGAAAGGTAATGTTCAGAATATTCTAACTTATATTGTAGGAAATATTTTGGGAATGAAGGAGATAAGTGCTCTAAAATTATTAGATGTGTGGTTTCCTCCTTCAATGTTAGAGCAATATGATGGTCCTAGTTATACTATAGATGATATGAGAAAATATCTTGGAGTTTATAATAGGCCAATACTTGGAACGATTGTAAAACCTAAAATGGGTTTGACTTCTGCTGAATATGCTGAAGTATGTTATGATTTTTGGGTAGGAGGAGGAGATTTTGTTAAAAATGATGAACCGCAGGCAAATCAAGACTTTTGCCCATATGATAAGATGGTTATGCATGTTAAAAAAGCAATGGATAAAGCAGTAAAGGAAACTGGAAAGAAGAAAGTACATTCATTTAATGTATCTGCAGCTGATTTTGACACTATGATTGAAAGATGTGAAATGATAAGAAATGCAGGATTTGAGAAAGGAAGTTATGCTTTCCTAATTGATGGAATTACTGCTGGATGGATGGCTGTTCAAACATTAAGGAGAAGGTATCCTGATGTATTTATTCATTTTCATAGAGCAGGTCATGGAGGATTTACTAGACCAGAGAACCCGATTGGATTTAGTGTTTTAGTTCTGTCTAAATTTGCGAGATTAGCAGGAGCTTCAGGAATACATACTGGAACAGCAGGAGTTGGTAAAATGAAGGGGTCTCCAGAAGAAGATATTGTTGCAGCGCATAATATATTGTATTTTAAATCAAAAGGACACTTTTTTGAACAAGAATGGACAAAAATTCCAGAAGCAGATAGTGATGCAGTAAATCTTGTAAGTGAAGATTTAAAGAATCATCAAATACTTGAAGATGATTCTTGGAGAGGAATAAAAAAATGTTGTCCAATAATATCAGGAGGGTTAAACCCAACAAAGTTAAAACCTTTTATTGATGTAATGGGCGGAGTTGACTTTATAACAACAATGGGAGCAGGAGTTCATGCTCATCCCAATGGAACAAAAGCAGGAGCAAAAGCCCTAATTCAAGCATGTGAGGCATATCAAAAAAAGATAGACATTCATAAGTATTCAAAAAAACACAAGGAGCTAGCTGAAGCAATTAGGTTCTTTGAGAAGAATCAAGAGAGTATAATAGATATAAGGATATAGATATATAGATAATTGATGAATTATAAGTAGTAACTAGAAGTTTGGGCAAATAAAGTTATTAGAAACAAAGATCATAATCTAGATATTTGATATACCTATTTTTTAGGCTTATTCTTCTTACTAGTCTTTTTATCATTAGGTAAATCTAGTCTAATATGAACCTCTTTCAATTGTTTTTCAGATAATTCGCTTGGTGCTTCAAGCATTGGATCAACAGCACTCTGATTTTTTGGAAAAGCGATTACCTCTCTAATCGATTCTGAATTTGTAAGTATTAGGATTAATCTATCCAGACCAATTGCAAATCCTCCATGGGGTGGGGCTCCATATGAGAACGCATTTAGCATGAATCCAAATTTCTTTCTTGCTTCCTCTTCACTAATTCCAAGAATTTTGAATACTCTTAATTGAATATCTGGATTATGGATTCTTATACTTCCAGACAATATCTCTGAACCATTTAAAACTAAATCGTAAGTTTTTGCTTTAATTTTTAATGGGTCTTTTTCAAGATCTTTTACATTTGAGGGCATACAAAAAGGATGGTGTGCTGCATCATATTTTCTTTCTTCTGAATTATATTCAAACATTGGAAAATCAACTATCCAAACGAAGGAAAATTGTTCTCCTGTCTCTTTTCTTAAATCTGGCTTATCTGATTTATATCTCTTTATTGCTTCATCATAAGAGATTCTTCTAAAAGGAGTTTTTATATCAATATTCATAACTTCTTTAAAGCAATATTTCATTAAGTCTTCAACAACAGAATAGATATCCCCTTCTTCAACAAAACTCATCTCAACATCAATTTGAGTAAATTCTGGTTGTCGATCTGCTCTTAAATCTTCATCCCTTAGACATTTTGCTATTTGAAAGTATCTATCAAATCCAGAGACCATTAATAACTGTTTATAAAGTTGAGGAGATTGAGGTAAAGCATAAAACTTTCCAGGATTTACTCTTGATGGGACAATATAATCTCTAGCCCCTTCTGGAGTGCTCTTACCCAACATTGGAGTTTCAATTTCAATAAATCCATTTTTATCAAAAAAATCTCTTACCGTCTTTACAAAACGATGCCTAAATATTAAATTATTCTTCAAACTTTCTCTTCTTAAATCTAAAAATCTATATTTCAATCTCACCTCTTCGCTAACTTTTTCCTCATCAAGCTGAAAAGGCAACTCTAAACAAGAATTATAAATCTCAAAATTTTCAATTAGAACTTCAACTTTTCCACTTGAAATTTTAGGATTTTCAGTTCCTTTCGGACGCAAATTTACTATTCCGTCAATTCCAATACAATACTCTCTAGATAAATTTTTCGCTTCCTTAAATTGATTATTATTAGAAAAAATAACTGCCTGAACCTTACTATATCTATCTCTTAAATCAATAAAAATCATCTTTCCATGTTCGCGGATTACATCTATCCAACCAGCAATCTTAACTCTTTTACCAATTAATTTCTCGTCTATTTCTGATAAGTTATGTGTTCTTAACATGACTAGAATAAAATAAATCGGTTTAAAAATTTATCTTAAAGAACCAAGATTAAAGCAACTTTTATAAAGAACTGAAGGCTTTTTAAGGAATGGTAGTTAATCCCTGGGAAGTTTCTGGAGAAATAGATTATAATAAGCTAATAAGGGAGTTTGGCACTAGTCAAATAGATAATAAATTAAAAGCTCGATTAGATAGCTTACATCCATTAATTAGAAGGGGAGTTTATTTCTCACATAGAGACCTAGATAAGTGGGTTGAAAATGCAGAAAAGAAGAAAAAGGTCTCAGTCATAACTGGAAGAGGTCCATCTGAAAAGATGCATATTGGCCACTTAGTTCCATTCTTAATTGCAAGATCACTACAAGAGAGATATAACTGTAATGTTTACATTCCTATCTCAGACGACGAAAAGTTCTTTATTAAAGAGGATTTAAGTTTTGAGAAAGCAATAGAATTTGGAAAAGAGAATATTCTTGATATAATTGCATTAGGATTTGATGCTAATAGAACTTTTATTTTTCAAGACTTTATTTACACAGATATTTACAGATATGCTGCAATAATCTCTAAAAAAATAAACTACTCTACTGCTAAAGCAATTTTTGGATTAACTCAAGAAAAGAATCTTGGATGGACTTTTTATCCAGCGATGCAAGCAGCCCATATTTTATATCCTCAATTTATAGAAGGAGCGCATTTATCATTAGTACCTGTTGCAATTGACCAAGATCCATTTATTCGATTAACTAGAGATGTTGCAGAGTCGAGAGATATTGGACTTCTTAAACCATGCGCTATACACGCAAAGTTTATTGTGGGATTAAATGGCTCGGCTAAGATGTCTTCTTCAAGTTCAGAAGAGAATAATGTTATATATTTAAGCGATACACTAGAAAAAGTAAGAAAGAAGATTAATAAATATGCCTTTTCAGGAGGACAAGCAACAATAGAAGAACATCGCAAGAAAGGAGGAAATCCAAAGATAGATGTTTGTTTTCAATATCTTAAAATATTTTTTGAAGAAGATGATAAGAAATTAAAAAGTATTGAAGAAGATTACAAAAATGGCAAACTTCTAACGTCAGAATTAAAGGAGTATACAATACAAAAAATAAGTAATTTTCTATCAATACATCAGAAAAATAGAGAAAAAGCAAAAAGAGAGATTGAGAAATATATTATTAAGAATACAACCTTTTACGATAAAGTTTAAATAGATAAAAATTATTTTTAAGCTATGATAAAATTAAGAGGTGGAAAAGTTACTTTTTTATTTTTATTATTAGCATTAACGCTCACTAATGTTTATTCTGCAGTATACCTCTCAAGCCAACCAGACGCTTTTTACAATATAGGAGATACGTTAAGTGTCATCTTATCTTCAGATGGACAAGAGGGGTGGGCATCAGTCCATTTATCCTGTGGGGAAGCATCAAAAATGTTATATTTTCAATATACCAATAAACCAGAGAGCTCAACAATAAGCGCTCCAATAACAAAGAAATTTCTTTCAGGTATGATGGGTGATTGTAGATTGATTGTTAGTTTCAATCAACAAGAAAAACAAAGCTTTCCATTTAAGATAAGTGATAAGATTGATATTACAGCAAACTTTGGTGCTGAATCAGTTAATCCTGGGGAAGAAATTGAATTTACTGGAACGGTTAGCAAGCCAAACGGAAGAAAAGTAGAAGGAAGTGTTGAAGTCAGAGTACAGGCTTTAGGTTTAGAGCAGTTAGCAAGTGTTGTAGATAATAAATTTAGCGGAAAATTATTGATCCCTAACAGCACGCCTGCTGGAGAATATTCTGTCTTTATGAGGGCTTATGAAAAAAATAATGAAGGAGACATCACAAATATTGGAGAAACATCCAATATAAATATCAAAGTGAATCAAAAACCAAAAACATTAAATTTAGAAGTCAAGGATAAAATATTGCCTGGAAGTGATTTGTATTTTGAATCAAAATTATATGATCAAACTTCGATGTTAATTGATAAGGCACAAGTAGTTTATAGAATTAAGAATCCAAAAGAAAAAGAGGTTTATAATAAACTCGCTAATACAGATGAAAAATTAAGCTATAGTTTAGCTAAAGATTCTCCATATGGATTTTGGACCATTATAGCAGAATCTTTTGGATTAATTGAAGAAAAAAAATTTTACGTAGAAAAGTTAATGGCTGCAAGTTTTGAGATGATTAACTCAACACTGAAGATTACAAGTATAGGTAATGTGCCTTATAATAAGAGCATTGAAATAAAAATAGGTAATGATACTATCGTATCGCAAGTTACAATTGACCCGCATGAATCTGTAATTTTTGATTTAACTGCTCCTGATGGATTATACTCAGTTGAAATTAATGATGGGAATAACAAAAAGGTATTTGATAGTGTTCCCCTTACAGGTAAATCTATTTCAATTGATGGAACAGGAGCAAAAGACATAAATGATATAGCAAAATCATCTAGATCAATACTTGCATGGATATTTCTCATTTTAGTTGCTGGACTCTTCCTTTTAATCAACTTTAGGAGATATGGAACCTTAAAATTATTTATAAAGAAAGACAAAGAAAAGAGAGATACAAAGTACGATTTAAAACCAGCAATAAAACTATCAAACGACGATATAGCAAAAACACCTGTTATTGAAACTCCATTTTTTTCAATACTTTTAAGTATGTATATAAATCCAAAAAAATAAAAAATTCCGCCTGGAACCCCTGTCAAAACAGCCCAAATATAACTTGATTGATATGAAAATTTATCAGTTTTACCCCCAAAAACCGGTAAAAATTCCTCTCGAAAAGCCAAAAAACTCTGATAATTAATAAAATCAATATTGTTTTGAAGATAAATCATTAAAAAACTTACAGAAAATGCAGTAAAATAATTGGCTGTTGTTATCGCAAGCCTGTTATAGTTCTTAATTTCACAAAATTTTAAAATCATAGCAATTGATGCGCTGCAAAGCATTGTAAAAAAAAGATAAAGCATAAACTCCTCACAATCAGCAATTGAAAACATCTGCATGATGGCATTTGCTGCTAAAAAAATCAATTTTATAGATAAATCTTGAAGAATTTGCTAAATTGGCATACAATCACGCAGGTTTTGAAAATAGGTGAAAGATGCTGACAGGTGAAATCAAGTCTCAATCTCTTTTAAATTCTTCAGAAAAAGAAAGAATGTTTCAGCTTATGATAAGACATTATTCTGGAATGAAAAAAGAGAAGTTTCTTAATGATTTAAGTGAAAAAGACGGTGCAATTATTATTAGAGACGAGAATAACATTATTCAAGGGTTTTCAACATATCTTTTTATCGAAACTGAATTCAGAAATGATAAAATAGCAGTCCTTTTTTCAGGAGATACAATAATATCAAAAGAATTCTGGGGGACACCAGTTCTTTTTAATACTTTTGGAAAACTTCTTTATAAAATGATGAATATCTATCCTGACAGAAAATGCTACTGGTTTTTGATAACAAAAGGATATAGAACTTATCTACTTTTACCTCTTTATTTTAATTTTTACTACCCGAGATTTGACAAAGAAACTCCAGAATATGAAAAAAATTTAATAAAACATTTAGCAGAACTTAAATATAAAGGTTTTTTTAATGAAAAAACAGGTATTATCGAAGCACCTGCTGATTACCTTAAAGATGAACTTGCTGATATTCCTGATCACAAATCAGAAAACAAGTTTGTTCAATTTTTTTTAAGCAAAAATCCTGACTACCATAAAGGAAATGAACTTGCCTGTATTTGCGAAATAAGAGAAGAGAGTTTCAGAAACAGGACAAAAACAATGATAAGACCATAAAAATGGACATTTGTATTCTAAAAATAAAAAACAATATGCTTAACTAAAATGTTAGCTTTATGTTATTTTCATTTTTTTTCAAAAATTTCTTAGCAATCTTTTTTTAAAGTGTTATAACCTTGAATGTTATTAAAAACTCTTAGGAGGAACTCTTATGCGTTTTATTTTTTCAGTTCTTTTAATTTTATCAGCTCTTTCTCTATTCGGATACAATTCCGAAGACTTATTTACTGTTGTTAAAACAGGAACAAAATCACAGGTTGAGATGATTTTAAAAGATGGTGTTTCCATCGAAGCAAGAGATTCAGCAATGAATACTCCTCTAATTGCCGCCGCAGAAGAGGGGAAAGATGAAATTGTTTCATATCTTCTGGAAAAAGGTGCAGATATTGAAGCAAAAAACAACTTAGAACAAAATGCTCTTATGGCAGCGTCTGCAAAAGGGCAACTTAAGGTTGTAAAAGTGCTTCTTAAAAAAAACATAAATAATATTAATGCCACAGATAAAAATGGCAACACTGCATTAATATTTGCTTCTGGTTCAAAAAATATAAATACAGTTAAACTGCTTGTTGAAAAAGGTGCAGATATAAACGCTGTAAACAATAAAGGAGAAAACGCACTTGTAATTGCTGCTTTAAATAACAACAAAGAGACAGCATCCTACCTCTATTCAAAAGGAGCTAAAATTCCAGAACAGTTTGAATCTGAATTTAAGTGGATAAAAGATGAAAACTCTGTTATCTCAGAAGGCGGCACTCTAAGTTATTTGTTTGATTTTGTAAAAACAACATCTTTCTATCATGTAAGCTACGGAAATCTTTTAATGATTTTCACAGGTATCTTTTTTATATTTCTTGCAATTAAATTTGGATTCGAGCCGTTACTTCTTATTCCAATAGGATTTGGAATGATTATCGGTAATATTCCTGTAGCTTTCGGAGATGTTATAAGCCTTTATGAAAAAGGCTCTGTTCTTAATTATCTTTATTTTGGTGTAAAAGAAGGAATTTATCCGCCGCTAATTTTTCTTGGAATTGGAGCTT
>JAWAMY010000005.1:0-14659 GCA_038895635.1 Candidatus Pacearchaeota archaeon
AAGTATTTACAGATTTATTACATTTTATTCAAACTTCTCTTTACCTACAAATATCCCTCCAAAAAATAATTATAAACCAACCCATAAAATAATAGAAGAGGACTTTGAATACATTAATTTAGTAACAACAAAATACAGTGAGTGGAGATGTATAAATAATCAACTACAGAGAGTTATACAGAGAGAAGGTAAAATAGATTTAGAATACGGAGGAATTTGTGGAATCGAAATTGAACCTAGCAAAAAAGATACTAATTTCTATGATTTCATAAATGAATATGTTTGGATATTTCCTATAATTTTACTATTGCTAATAATAATTATACTAATTATGATTATGTTAGTTCTATCAAGACATTCAGTTAATAGTAAAAATGGGATGAACAATAAGAAGAATAATTATACAAGGTATAACTCTTATTACTAAGAAAGAATATTTTATTTAATAAAAAAGACATATTAAAAAAATTAATAATCACATATAATTAAACAAATAATCGATTGGATTTTTAGCTTTCAATTTTGTGATAAATGAATAATAATCATTAGCTAAACCTTCCCTTACTTCAAGATGAATATGGGGCCCAGTAGCTCGTCCAGTGCTACCTACTTCCGCTATCTTAGTCGTTCTATCAACAAAATCTCCAGTTTTCACAGTATTCTTTTTATTATGAGCGAAAGCTAAAGTAACTCCTCTCTCAGGATATTTAATAATAACAATATTTCCGTAACCTCTTCCAACACCAGAATAAACTACTTGTCCATTATCAAATGGAGAGTAATAACTAGCACCATCTAATGCCAAAATATCCACTCCCTTATGTGATTTTAATTTTCCCCTACTCTCTCCATAATTGGCTTTAACTCTTCTAAGAGAATCTTGACGTGAACCAAAAAGATTATCTATAAACCACTGATCAGAATCAGAAGAAACTTTTCTTGAATAAGAATAAATAACTTTAAATTCTTGAGCATTAGAAGAATCTCGATTATAATCGGTTCCAAGCACATTTCCTTTAATCTCTCCATTAGCTATATAAGAAGAACTTGTATCGAAATTGATCTGAGAATTATAATTAGGAAAATATTTAAAGCTAGTGTCAATATCGAGTGGACTAATTTTCTCAATATTACTATTTGGCAGATTATTCAATGAAGAAATAGTTGGTTGAACCAATTCATATATCCCATCTCCATCAGGATCTGAAAAGGATAGAACTCTATTGCCAACACGAATAACAGAAGGTTCTACATAATCCGGAACATCATTTAATGTAAACAAGGCCATATCAAGATTAGAATCAGTCAACCTAAACTTTACTCCTTGCTTTCCAAAAAGATCCATATCAACACTTCCTTGATTATTTGGAGAATTAAAATAAACTCTCATATTACCATTGGCAAAATAGCTTCCATCTCTATAAAAGAAATTATTATACTCTTTACTAAATTCAGGAGTTAATCTTACAATATGTCCGCTCTTAGCAGTAACTCTTATTTTATCATTTATTAAAACACTTCTCTCTCCACTCATTCCAGATATATACCCTTCTGGAATATTATTATCTACCATTATTGTTCCTTTAACTCTTATCTCTCCATATTTATTTTTAAATAAAAAAGAATTCTCTCTCAACGTTCCGCTTGAAGGAGAATAAGAAAGAGAATTTACCTTAAAAATCCCATATGAATTCTCCTCAAAAACTGGAGCCTCAACTAATGAATTTGCTTCAACATTTAACTCTAAGAAATTAAAATTATTTCCAATAAATCGATAATTAACCTCAGAATTCTTAGGAACCTTTATTTTTACTCCATTAAAGTTATATTCTCCACCTTTAGATCCAGTCATAAATGAAGCTTCGAGAATCTTGCCTTCTTTATCTAATTTAATAAAAGAATTTTTACTTGGTTTTATATTGTCAAATTTATTGCCACTAATCTCAAAACTCCCAGATTCCTTATCAAATATAACTTTAGTAGAGTCTTTATCAAAAACCAATTTAATATTTCTTGCTTTAACTTGTCCATCCTCAAAATCTGGACTAATAAAACGACTTATATCTTTTTCTTCATCTTTCAAATCGATCTCTCCAGACTCGATAATTCCATTATCCATAACTCTCAAATCTTGTTTGATTAGTGCTCTGCCTTCCTTGATCCATGGCTGAATCTCATTATACAAGTTAATTAATTTACCTATTTCTGGATTCAAAGAAGCTATTTGAGACAGAACTAATCCTACAATTTGGCCTTTTGCGATATCATACAAACAACCAGTTCCACCTGAAGAAACACAATTACCTAAACCCAACAGATTTGTAACAAAAGAAGGAGCTCCAATAAATTGAAGACCCTTATTGGTTATTAATCCTACAAGCCCACTAGGATTTGCACTAACAAAACCCATGATTAAAAAGAGTAAAAATAAAGTAACATAAAATCTTTTAATGATATTCTTCATTTTAAGTATTCCTCCTTATCCTATGAGCGAATGAAAAGATTTCATTACTCTTGCTATTTTTAAATTTAAGATTATAAATAAGGACATAATCACCATTTTCCTCATAATAATCATAAGAATTTAAATTGAAATCATATTTAGAAGCGAGCTCTGAATTACATTGAATACAGACAACATCATGATAAATTCTCTGAATTAAGGTCATATTTAGGGCAAGATTGTATAATTTCAAAAAGTCGGTATTAATAGAAGTAGTGTATTTATCAATAACGTATACCTTATCTTCAAACTGAACCTTGATGTCTAAAAGAGTATTGACAATAACTTTATCATCTTTTATTATAATGCCAATGTTTGAATTTGACAAATTAATAATCAATATGGCATTAGAAGAATTATCCTCTTCTTCCTCATAATCTTCATAATCTAGGCAAGAATACATTTCATTTAATATTCCTTTTAAAAATTGTTCCTCTAAATCTTTAATAGAAGGAAAAAGAGAATAATCTACAAACTTAGAATCATAATAAATTGGAACCTTAACAAGTCCATCTATTGACTGCTCTATTCTCTCTCTTCTATTGTAATAAACATAGTCATTTTCTATAATATAATAACCTCCTTGCATTAACATTTCCCTTAGAGTATTATTTAAAGAATAATCCAAACATTCCTGAATAAACTTTCTCTCATTATTTACTATTGCTTTCTGGGGAGATTCAAAAATAAAAAAATTCTTGCCTATTTCATAATTTCTAAAAACATAGAAGAGTATCAAATTAATACAGACTATAAAAATTGAAACTAGAATAAACAAAGTAATTTGCCCTCTTTTTTTATATTTAAACATTTTATTTAGAATATAAAATAATTATATTTTTAAAATTTGTTGAAGAAACTTAAAAACTAAATAAAATAATGCCTTTTAATTGCCTAAAAACTTTAAATAATCATAAATTTTATAATCTAAGTTTGCGGGAGTGCCGGAGTGGTCAAACGGGATGCGCTCAAGACGCATTGGCTTAGTGCCTGCATAGGTTCGAATCCTATCTCCCGCATCACTTATTAAAAAATCGCAATAAGCCGAGAGCTATTTCATAATCAAAATAAATTTAGAGTTCCTACATAAAAAGTTAATAATGTTAACTTATCTTGTCATACATCTCTCTTAATTTCTCTTTCCTACTGATAACTTCTTCAACGAAATAATCTTGAGCTGGATATTTAGGATTGCATCCCCATCCATTATATGCACGTAAAGCGGCCTCCCACTCCTGATAGAAAATATTCCTATTACTGCATCCATTAAACGATCTTCCACTCTTATAAAGATCATAATTCTCCTTTAATATCCTAGTTCCAACTTCAATATTTTTATTTACATCTTCTTTTAATTCATATATACAAGCTGATTTATCATTTGATAAATTATACTTACCACAATGAATCTCATTAATTTGCATAATCCCATGAGAAGTATCAGAACTTAATTTAGGTCTACAATTGCTCTCTTGCATAATCAAAGATAAGACTAAAATTGGATCTAAACTATTCTTTTCAGAATTGCTTAAAATATAATTAGCATATTCTGAACATTTATCTCCACAAGAACATTTTCTTCCATCTATTGAAATATCTCTAATAGAGTTTATAAGAGAGATTAATTTACTAAGATTAACTTCTCTCAAATTATTATTTACATAAGTGATATTATTGTTAGTACTCTCATAGGGAGGATTATTAACATCGGGCTGATTACTTTCACCATAATTAGAAGTATCTCTAGAAATATTTGAAGATCCTATCTCGATTTCTTTTTTCTTTTCAGAGGTTTTCTCACTAATAATTTGCCATTCAACATTTGCTGCTTGAGCATAGGCTTTTGCTCTATAATATCTTAATTTAGCTTTCTGTTGTTCAGAGAGAACATAATCATTTTCAATAGCAAATAATTTTGCATCAATAATTCTTAAATCACCATCTACACTATCTCTATTATATCCTTTGATAAGTGAGTCAATCTCCCTGAATTTATTATAGTCTTCAGAACTTATTAGGATCTTTTTTCCCTTCTCTATATTAACTATATTGGAAGCTAACTGTTCAATTTGTTCTACAGTCTTATTTTTAATCCATTTATTCTCACTTCCAATAGCTCTATCTATAGAATACATATCTAACCAGCAACCAATTTTAACATCATCACAATGTCCTACTTTTTTCCACCTTGATGGTTCAGTAGTAGAACCAGGATTTTCAGATGAACAAACCCTTATTATTCCTCTCTCATAAACTGAAGGATTAATCAACTCTTCAGCCCCAGATTGAATATTCGGATTTAGTAAAGAATAGATACTTGGATTTCCTGAAATACAATCTTTATCGCTTGCAATATTAGTATCAGTAATCTGCTTTTGCATATATTTATCTCTTAAATAATTAATAGCAAAAGATGTTGATACTTGCTTAAATCCGCATCTTTCTTGATTATTAATCCTCACACATAGTTGCTTATATCCAGAAACTCCTTGAAAATCTTTTGCTTCATCTACATATTCTCCTTTTGAGACAAACCCTGTAGCAACAGGCAATATTCCTGTAGGAGCAAAGAAAGACATACCAGGCGATTCTTTTAGATAAACTGAATAGTAAACACCAGAATCTTCTCCTGCATAAATATGATAGTAAACTTTATAATGAGAAATAGGAGGAAGAGCAGCATCATTAATTGAAATTTCATCAAACCAAGCGCTAAACTGAGAGGGAGAATCTGGCTCTATTAATAATTCAAACTTTCTTTTTAAAGCAAGAGAAGTGAAGACCTTACAAAAGGAAGTGGCTTTAGCTTCTTGAGTAGACCTTAATCTAAAGGCATTAATAGAATTAACTGCATAGAAATTCTTGAAGTAATTAAATGAATTCTCCATATTCTTCCAAGCACTTTGAACACTCATATACTCTCCACCTCCTCGAACTGATTTTCCACTAATAAATTCTAACATCTTTGGAATAATTATTCTTGAAAAAGGAGCTGCTTGTTTCCAGAAAAACTCGCATTTATAAATTGCAGTTATCTCATCGCATATTCCAGTATACTGCCCAGAATTAAGATTTTCTTGTAAACAATCTCTTGAGGCTTTGAGTATTGAGATAAAATTATCAAGTCCTGCTTGAACTCCTGTAAGACAGATAGGAATAGCAATCCCTTCACGAATATTTGGTAAACACAAGAATAAACTTCCAACTATTCCACTTTGGACTACATTTTCTACATAATACTTACCTCCAAGATTACATCGGCTTGGTGGACAAATTACTGGATCACACACATTAAATAGTAACCTACAATCACCAGGAGACATAAAATCTTGACACCGTGTTCCAGGAATACTTGCCGCAGGATTTCCTACTTTAACTCTTCCAACTCCACGAATAATAATGCTTGTCACACCAGGAGAGTATTGAGCTGCAGCTTGCTCCAAAGCGCTAATTGCATTTGAGACTAAAGCTTTAACTTCACTTTCAGTTAATCCTGGGAAGACATCAAGAGGCTGACCTGTATTTAAATTAAACATCTGACAAATATCGTCTCCATAACCTACATTAAATTCTTCTCTTCCATTTTTTCCAACATTACAAAGCCAAAAACTTGATACAGCTCCAGAATCTGAAAATGCTTTAATCTGACCAAAAGCAGGTATTGTTTGTTTAGTTGCAGCGTACCATCCTCTTCTCAAATCAATTGGAACAACAGCAGGCATTCCTTTATATGGTTCTGTTTCATAATACCTAACCTCGGCATTCTGATAGAAATTATTATAAGAAGATGAGTCAAATTTAACAAAATTTGAACAAAGAGAAGATATCTTTGAAAAAGCATCACTTCCATCATTATTTCTATTAATTTTATTCTGATTCATATCATATACTTCAGAAACTCTATAATTTTCTCCACCCACATTCTCCAAGACTACAATATAATTTTGATTATTAAAAGAAACAATTTCTATCGGTTTACCATTAAATGCGCCTGACCTGATACCACCAACACGTCCTGTGTAAAAACATGATTTAGCATTCCTATTATCTGAAATAAAGTTAATAACACCAGAATTTGATCCTTCAATTCCTAAATTAGGCATAGCTCTTAAAGCTTGGTCCCTAAGAGTCTGTTGAACTTGCAACTCTTTAATCCCTTTAAGCAAATTAAATAATCTATCATTTGCTGCTTTCTTCATCCGACTATTTCCAGATTCTATGGCTCTTAAATTAAGTTCAATATCTCTCATATCAGAGTAACTTACTCCTTCAGGAAAAGAAGCTATAATATCACTAATATTTATTCTATCCTCTTCATTTAAAGGATTTGTAACTTCTAATCTAGAAGATTTATAAGTATCTCTGAGATACTCAATATTTTTCTCTATCGATTTAGTTGTATCTACAGATTTTCCTAATGGTCCTGAACGGATAAGATTATTACTAGCCTCCATCTCTCTAATTCTTGTATCAATCTGCTTAATAAGATTAAAGTAAGTATTAACCTCTTCCTCTATTCTAGCAGAATTCTTAGAATAGCAATCATCTAAACTCATATAGGGACCGGGCACCATAAAAGACTCTAACTCTTTTGGAGGCATTCCATTATTAGCCATTGCCCTATCGCACATCTCATTCCAGCCATTTGACCCTTGCATAACCTCTTGTCTAGCAATTGCCTTACCTCCAAGATTTGAGAATAGATTTTTAACTTGAAGAACAGCAGAAGTTGCGAAACAAGCAGCTTTCATAGGCTTAACAATTTTTTCAACATTATCGGAAATCTTCTCCCAATCTTCAATTGATTTATTTAATCTTTTAATTCTATCAAGAGCTCTATCTGGATTCAATGGAAAAGCTCTTTTTTCAATACCTATATGAACTGTAAAATTCACTTTTGAATCCTGTCTCTTTGAAACTGGAATTAGTCTAACATTTGCTGAAACAGTAACTTGAATATTTTTAACCATAACATTAATTCCACAAATCTCCTTCTTCTCTCCTTCCCCAATCTCTTCATTAATAGGAGTCGCTGATCCGCCATCTTTACCAACGCAATCTCCCTTAAAAAAGACTCTTTCCTCATTAAAAGAATCAACATAAATATTAGTCTCTCTCCTATCCTTAGGAATAGTTTGCTGATTAGAACCTTTAATGTAAGCCTTAGTTTGAGTAATTGCAATATCTCTGCCTTCGACATTTAAGATAATTAGGTTTTTACCTGCCTCTGGTTCTTTAATCGCTTTCAAAAAAACAAAATGATTAATTCCATCAACATCAAAATACACGCTTGATTCAGAAAAATCAAATTTCGAAAGAAATATTTCATACTCATTAGCAAGAGAAGGATACTTCTCTCTCAATTTTCTTGCAATTTCAATAGCGGTCTTTTGCTTTTTATCTTTAGAGAGTTCAATTGACTCTTTAAAAGAAGCTACCTCATAATTAGGATAACTACTATCATAAAATTCCATTTGACCATATAAAGAACTCAGAGTTTCATATTCCCTAATTGCTTCACTAAAATATCTTTCAAAATCTGGATTATACTGATTATAGTTTTTATCAAATATATCCTCTCTTCTTTTATAAGAAACAACTAAGCCAGCTTTATCAAGCTTAAGGGACTCACCTACTTTTAAGATAAATCCACTAGGTATCTCAATATTTGAATTTTGAGTGTATCTATTACCAAAATCAATAGCCTTATCTCTAACACTATCAAATCCATCACTACTATTAGCCTCAATTAATACAAAAAAGCTAATACCTTGATCATTAATACCATGATACCCCAAATAAATCTCTTTTTCTATTCCATTTTCAATATATGAATTAATTTTATCTCCAACTCTAAATAAATTAGTATTTCCATTAACTTCAAGAAAAACTCCAATATTCTTAATAGCTAAGGTATAGGATTTCCCTCCGCAAACAATTGTTACTTCTCCAACCCCTATACCTCTTGATTCAATCTTATTTACTTTACATAATCCATTCTCAAATTCTTCTCCCTCATAAAGCGCATTTTCGTTTCCATCAATTACGATAATTGCCTGCTTATCAGTAATTGAAGAAGATAGGTAATTTACTTTATAAGCTGCGTTACAATAAAACCCTGGTAAATATCTTTCACTAGATTCTTCTCCTTTCTTAACATAAAAGCTATCCACGATTGTTCTTTCATCCGAGTAAACAGAAAATTTTGCTTGCCCATTCTCTAATTTGTCGAGTCTTAAAAATCCTTTGCCATTAAAAAAGCCAAACTCTCTATACCTTAATCTCCAATCTTCATCGCTCATCATAATTAATTTCTTTTCATTAACTCCAAGACCAAAAGCATATGGTGCATCATAAGTTAGAGTAGCAGTAAGCTGAAGAGAAAGATTATCTGGCAATTTTCTTTCATCTGGCTGTCTTTTTACAAAGAAAACAAAATATCCAAGGTTATCTATTGAAGGAAATCCCTCTTTACCAAAATTGTTATAACTTGAAAGAGCCATCTTTGGCGGAATATAGAAATATTGTCCACCAATCATATCTGAAGTATTGTCTGATCGAACAAAGCTTACTCTCTTTAATCTCTCAATATCAATAGTTGGATTTAGGAGAATTGCACTAAGTTTACAAAAAACAACAACGTTTTGTTCTGCTAATAAATCGCTCCTTATCACTTGAGGATAGCATCCCCCAATAGGCACGCTAATAATAAAATCAGCACTCGAATAATTAGAATAACAAGAAAAAGATTCGTAAGAAGAAGAGCCCAAGATATTAGATTGTGGAAAATTAGATGCTGCAAAAAAAGTTTGAGGATTTGAATACATAAAGCTTGAAGAGGAATATGAAGAGAACCTATCTCCTTGACCGTACTGGTTAAAATATAAAGTCCCTAATTCAAAAAAAACAAAAGAATAACTTATAGGAAGTAAAGTTATAAAGAAGAGTAATAACATAAACTTACTTAAAATCCTATTTACAAAATTTTTATTTATTTTAACCATCTAGACTCTTCCATAAATTTTATTTAGATTAATATTTAAAGTATATTTATTAGCTAGTTCATAATTCTGTTGTAACTTATCTAAGGAAGACGGATTTGGTAATGAAGGTACTCCTATTTGAAGTTCATTTGAATTTTTAAGTTCATCATCAGTGAAGTAATAGGAAGTTCTTCCTCCTGCAGTTAAAGCTCTCTCTATTTGTTGTTCTGGCAAGCTAATCTCAAAGCAACTCTCTCTACTCATTCCAAATAATCCCATAATCCCTCCATATGGTAACTTCACGCATTGTCTTTGAGAACTAGAAGGTATAGTTAGTGAAGATGAAGAATAAACTTGAACACTTAAGTTATAATAATCTTCTGCAAGATTTATCTTTCTTTGTTGCGGATAAACTGCAATAAACTTACTTTTCATACCTTCAAAATTAACAACTGCTATTCCCTCTTCTTCATTTAATAACCTGCCTCCTACCAGTATCTTCAAATTAAGTTCATAAATCCTATCCATAGGAAGATAAACAGTTATAGGCTCGTTCGTTGAAATTATCTTTTCAGAAGTCAAATAACCATTTGCTTTAGCAATTAACTTTCCATTGATACATTGAGGAAACTTAGTTTCTGTGAATGCTTCCTCTCCATTAATCTCTGTCTGACCAACATGACAATTAACATTAAAACATCTGTATGTTAAATTTGCCTCGACTGGAGAATTAAGAGCACTATCATAAGTAAATACCTTCACATTGGTGTTTTTATAATTACACAACTCGTATAAACTTCCTTCTTCTCCAATTTCTTCAGATTTAATAGCGTTTCTTGGAGAGCTCTTATCAATGATAACACTTACAGGAAAAAGAAAGAACTCCTCTTCATCTGAAACCGATATAAGAACAGGAAAGTAAATATCATAAACAAAATGATACGGAACATAACAAAATCCAAGAATTCCCATTCCATTTTCAAGTCCCACAGGATTTGCAATCATTAAACTATCTTCAACAGGCCATATTTCGACTCTTGTTGGCCAATTTGGGCTATAAGCAAAAGATACATCTAGATTATTAACACCCAACCCTTTAATTGTAAAGTATCTCCTATATTTTTCTTCTGAGTAATACTTTCCATTATTAACACGGAGTCTTAAAATATTATTTGACAAAGCTTCTCTTAGATTATTTGCTACTTGACTTGGATTCCAAACTAAAGGAGAGCAACTTAACTCAACACCAGTTACAGGAGCATAGTTATACATTACATCAATAGAATAATTCTCCAAAAACATGGATTCCTTCTGTTTTTTATAAATATCTAATGCTGCTTTATAAAACTCTCCAAATCTCGTAACTACCTCGACATTATGTAAAGATTTTACAGAACTAAAGTTCTCTTTTGACACAAACAAATCTCCCATAACAATAACATCAATTTTTTTATCAAAGATATTAACCTTAGAACTAACTTTTTCTAGTTTAATAGCATATCCCTTTTCTCTAAAAGAAGAAAAGTCACATTTTAATAGCTCTCTATCTAAGAAATTCTTAAGCTGGCTTTCGATAAGACTCTTTGAAGGAACTTGTTCTTTTATCTTGCCGTTACTTGAAACATAATACCAATAAGGTATAGAGAATCCTAAGAAATTAAGTTGAGACGAGAAAGGAAATTGAGAATTACCAGGCTCAAAATCAGGCAAATCAATATATCCTGCCTGAACCTGAGCGATTCTTATAGCTTCGATAGTTTTCTCTTTTATACAATCGTTAAAATAGTTATAGACCTCAGAAAATTCACTTTGTTTTATATTTCCAAAAATCCTATCTCTAAACAAAAAGACAATCAAAATAGCTAATAGAACAACTAAAGCAATAATAACGAAAAGAGTAATTTGTGCTTTTTTATTATGCATAATTCCATCCTCACCTCCTATTTTTAGCATATATAAAATATATCTATACGTTATATAAATGTTGTTAAATGAGATATGTCTATTATTTTAATTTATAAAAATTTAAGTTATATAAAAAATTATAGCATACACCTTATAATCGGATCATTATCTTACAACTTATATCTACTTTAGCACTATCTATCTTTTTAAAATCTTATTCTTATATATGCAAATAAATTTAAATTTAAACTCCCAATTCCATAAATGATAACCTATACTGACATCTATGAATGTTTAAGAAAAGAAAGATATAGCGAATCTCTCCAACCACTACCAAAAAAATTTATTCAAGAATTTGCCCGTTACATGGATGAAAAAAGAAAACTGGCAAGTCAAAATGCAGATATTTTCTCTGAAGAAGTTATTAAATCAAAAAAACAAATGGAGAACTCAATGTCTATATTCAACGAATTAATGTTACTTAGAAAAAAGAAGATATTAAATCTAGTTTTTGTAGCTTCAGAAACAGGAATAAATAAAAGAGATTTTGAAAATATGACAGAAATAGAAAAAGAATTGTTTGAAAAATTAACCTCGGCTGTAAAAGAAGCAGACAAAGCAATTGATAATCAAATCAATTCTCTTGATAAAAAATCAGGAGAAGAACTAAAAACAATTCTCTTCCTAGAAGATGTAGATGAGCTCGTTTCTCCAACAGGAGAATTTTTGGGTCCTTTTAAAAAAGATGAAATAACAAATCTACCAAAAAAAATTGCAGATATCCTAATAGAAAGTAAGAAAGCAGAACCTGTATTTGAAGAATAAAGAATTAATCTTAAAATGATTAAGTGATTTATTATCATCACAATAAATAATGCTAAAAAAATTAATCGTAAGAAGCCTGCAGAGAGACTCGAACTCTCAACCTACTGCTTTCTTAAATAAAATTTACAAGGCAGTTGCTCTGCCATTGAGCTATGCAGGCATAAAAATTAAAGTATATTAATCTTTAAAAATTTTTATGGAAAACCAATTAAAATGGGTTTATTTAACTCTTTTTAAGTATTTAAATTAACTAAATTAACTAGATTATCTTACTTTTCTTTAGTATTATCTTCAGATTCTTTCAAATTACGATTTTCCTTCTCTAAAGAATCACTTTCCTCTACTTCGCCAATTCTTTTTATAATGCGGATCTCACATAAAGCAAGCGGATAAATTTTTTTTAATTTAAGGCCTAAATCTTTTTGTAATCTCATGTTTATTAAATCAAGTAAAATATGAGAGAAGTTTTTATCTTTAACATAATCTTTCAAATATTCTCGTGCAGCATTTCTTAAACCTGCTTTCACTCTTCTAGAAACTTTTTTTCTAGTTATTAAAAATGGTTTTATTCTTAAATTAGAATCTTTGCACTTAGCAACAAAAGAATCTTCCACATAATCTGTACCTTTTCTTACCATTCTTCTTATATAAGAACCCATAATCAACCATTGAACTGGATTAGTATGTGCTTTACCAGAATCCAAGTATACTTGAAACTTTAACTCAACAGACTTGCCTCTTAACTCTGGACTCAAATCAATTTTAACAAACCTCTTATCTAAATCTTCTAAACTAGTACCAAGGAGCTCTATTTCTCTACCTAATAAATCAATACTTACAGGATAAAATTTTTTCTTTTCTGCCATTTTATTACTCCATTATTACTTTACCAGTTCTTTTTCCTTTCTTTGAATTATGAGACTTCTTACATTTTGAGCAAGTATAAACAAAAACAGCCTTTTTTGTATTTTTCGTTTTTCTCTTCCACTTAGAAACAGGAGGCTTACTTCCCCATTTACCTTTATTACCAAATCCAACTCCTAAACCCCTCAATCTTGCTCTAGGAATTCCTCCTCTCTTAAGAGAACCTCTCTTACTTCCAGTAGAAAGAAGCTTTACTTTATGCTCTGTTTTCTCATTACAAAAAGGGCAAAATCTATTTGTTACCTTTGGTCTCTTCATTTAATCCTCTACATTCAATAAGATTCTTACATATAATTTATAAATTATTACTATTATGCTTTTTAAACCTTTTTAGTTAGCTTTATAATCTTTAAAATAATCTTATTTCTGTGGCCTTGTCGTCCAGTGGCTAAGACGCCTCTTTGACGTGGAGGAAACCCAGGTTCAATTCCTGGCAGGGCCATTAAAAATGTTTAAATTTTTAAAAGAAAAGCTGCAAGGGCTATTTAAAGAAAAGGCTGAAGAGAAGAGAAAAAAAGAATGTCTTAGTGAAGAATCTAATGATAAGAAAATAAAAAAGGAGAAAAAAAGAACAAAAGAAGCAGAAAAGACTATTCAGAAAAAAGAAAAAAAGGAGAAAATAATTGAACCAACTACCGAAAAGGGATCAGAAAAAGATAAAGAAGAATCATTAGAAAGTGGAATAAAAAAGGAGAATAAAGAAGAAGAGTTTATTGAAAAAAAAGAAGAAAAGAAAGGATTTTTCTCAAAACTAACTGAAAGAATTGGATTAACAAAGATTGATGAAGAAAAATTTGAAAATATCTTTGAACCAATTGAATTCATTTTACTCGAAAATAATGTTGCTCTTGAAGTAGTAGATAAAATACGTGAAGAAATGAAACAAAAATTAATAAACTTAGAAGTAAAAAAGGACTCAATTGACGAAGAAGTAAAGAAATCACTCAAACAAGCAATAAGAGATGTGCTTATAGATCCATTTGATTTAATATTAAAAATCAATGAGAAAAGAGGAGTGTTTGTAATTCTGTTCTTTGGGATAAACGGAAGCGGTAAAACAACAACAATTGCCAAGATAGCAAATTTTCTTAAAAATAATAATATCTCTTGTGTAATATCTGCTTCAGACACATTTCGTGCAGCTTCAATAGAGCAAATCTCGAAACATGGAGAGAGATTGGGAATTAAAGTAATTCATCACAATTATGGTGCAGATCCATCAGCTGTAGCCTATGATGCAATAGAATATGCAAAAGCTCATGAAATTAAAGTAGTATTAATTGATACTGCAGGAAGAATGTATACAAAAACAGATTTAATGCGTGAAATGGAAAAAATTGTAAGAGTTACAAAACCTGACCTTAAAATATTTGTTGCAGAGAGCATTACTGGAAACGATGCAACAGAACAAGCAAAAACTTTTAATGAAGCAATAGGCATAGATGGAACAATACTGACAAAGGCAGATGTAGATGAAAAAGGAGGTACATCTATTTCTATTGGATACGTAACAAAGAAA
>JAWAMY010000006.1:0-13563 GCA_038895635.1 Candidatus Pacearchaeota archaeon
TTAATATCTATTCGTTGTTTTTCTCCTTTAATTATGATTGGTATTACACAAGATTTTTCACATTTTTTAGAATATCTTCTAGTTAAATAAGTATTTATTAATACAGCTAGTGACTTTCCATTTTGAGAATTTACTCTTTCTTCATTTATCACAATATTTCCCATAATAGGTGCAAATTTTTTTGCATAGGCAGTTATATTGTAACTTCTTTCAAATTGTTTATTTGCTTGCGGCCTTCCTCCAAATCCACATAGCTCTCCATAAGATTTTGATTTTATCTTATATCCTATAATATCACCTTCTTCTGATTTAATACAAATATAGTGTTCTTCATTTCTTGGTGATGCATAATTTACAATGCATCTAGATCCAGAATTTAAGTTTGATGGATCACTTAAACTACACTCACCAACATATTCTCTTCTCTTATTGTATATAACCACCTTTAAAAGTCCGCTGTAAAATTGGGGACTTGCATCATTGAATTTTTTTATATCTGCAATTATTTCAAATGCGGGGGATATGGATAAGTTCATTTTCTCGCAATATCCTGCTTGATTTATTGAAATGTATTCGTCAAATATACCTGAATAGCAAGAAGAAGTTATTAATCCTCCACAATTTTCATTTAAATAATTATTATTAGTCCAGTCATTCTCTCCATCATCATTGAAATCAATGCCTAACTGAAGATTGCAAGATGAAGGATAATTTCCAGATAGATAAATGCTCAACTTCTTTACTCCAATATCTCTACCAGTTATCTTTCCACCTATGTATGCTTCCTTATTAATGTCAATGTACTTCGTTTTACTACCTTCACTTACTATAGAATAATCTTCTTTACAATCAGAAGGTACACAGAAATAATTTACTAAAGATAAATTTAATAGGTCTATTATTTTAATTCTATTTCCAAAATTATCGTATAGAAAAGAATCGTAACTTTCATCTTCTAGGCTTATATTTATTTCTCCTCTTATTTTATCATTATAATTATAGATTTCTTTAATTTGATTACCTCCCTCTCCTAAAAGTACAATTGCAGATATACTCACTATTAAAAGTATTAAGACTGTAAAAAGAAGTAATACTCTACCTCTTAATAACATAATTAGAATAATTACCCTCCATTTATAAATTATTCTTATACTTCTATGTTCTATTATTACATAACATTATATTTTAATAAACAAGGTTTTTGTTGGATCAATCTTTATTATTTTCTTTTTAAAATTATCTCCTTATTTCTTTAATGTTATTAACTCTATTTATATACTCTTATAATACTCCTTAAAATCAACAATATCTATTCATTTTTTTATTATCTCCTCTTATCCTTTTATTACAATTAAAGGTTTAAGTTTAGCAACTATCTTTCCTATTCCAACTTCATCACTTACTCTCACTACTTCATCCACATCCTTATATGCTTCTGGAGACTCTTCAACTATTGATTTTATACTATTAGTTTTTACAATTATTCCTTTCTCTTCTATTTCTCTAATAATTCTCTTTCCATTAAGATTATTTATTGCAAAATTTCTTGACATTAATCTTCCAGCTCCATGAGCTGTTGAGCTAAGGCTTATTTCCTCTGCTCTTTTTGTTCCGACCATTATATAAGATGAAGTTCCCATGCTCCCAGGGATTATTATTGGTTGCCCAGTTTCTTTATATCTTTCTGGCAACATTTTATTTTCAGGTCCTAAACTTCTTGTTGCTCCTTTTCTATGAATGCATGCTTTTACCCTTCTTCCATCAACCTCTATATCTTCGAATTTTGCAATATTGTGGCAAACATCATATAACACCTCCGCCTTAAGATTTGGAAATTCTTTTTCTATTTCTTCTCTAATGAAGTGAGTTAATATCTGTTTATTACAAAAAGCAAAGTTAGCAGCACAACACATGGCCCCATAGTATTTTTTTCCAAGTTCTGAATTTATTGGAGCATTTATTAACTCCCTATCAGGAAGTTCTTTAAATCCATACTCTTCTTCCATTAATTTTATGTAATCAGAGGCTACTTGATGTCCAAGTCCTCTTGAACCACAATGTATCATTATAGTTATACTACCTTCATAAAGATTAAATACCTTGGCAATTTCTTTTTTAAGTATTTTTTCAACATACTGAATTTCTAAAAAATGATTGCCGGAACCAACACTTCCTAATTGATTTATTCCTCTTAATTTTGCTCTTTCAGAAACATATTTACAATTTGCTTCTTTCATTCTTCCATTTTCTTCACTATTCAAATAGTCATCTTTACTACCAAAACCTCTCTCAACTGCCCACTCAGCACCCTTTTCAAGTATTTCATCTAATTCTTTATTAGTTATTTTCAATTTTCCTCCTTCACCAATTCCAAATGGAATCGCTTTATGTAATCTTTTTGCTATAGACTCTTTCTTTTTTTCAATATCTTCTTTTCTTAAATTGGTATTAATTATTCTTACACTACAATTAATATCATATCCAACTCCTCCTGGACTTATTACTCCTTTATTAATATCAAATGCCGCCACTCCTCCTATAGAGAAACCATATCCTTGATGAGCGTCAGGCAATATAATTGCTTCTTTTATTATTCCGGGCAACATCGATACATTCTTCATTTGTTCCAGACATTTATCTCTTTTCATTATTTCCAGAAGGTTTTCAGAAGCAAATATTTTAACATTTACATTCATCTTTCCACTTTTTTCTATTTCAAATATATTCTTATCTATTTTTTTGATATTCATTTTATTTACTCACACATTATTATTTACTTTGCTAATCCTCCTATCCTTTTCATAATTTAAAAAGAAAACTTTCCCTATTTTTTACAACCTTTCCTTCTTACTTCAATTAAATAGAATAAACCAATAATTGTTATTGCAATTATCATTTCAAATAAACCAAAAAATGGAAGACTTGTTCTTACAGGGCATTGTATTATTTTAGATCCATCTTTACACCAAGGAGCAGTTGCAGAAATAGGGCGATTATTAGAATCAACAAGTCTACCTTTCCACTCTACTCTAATTATGTTTTCTGTTTCTCCACATTTATTCTCTAACTCTTTTGTTTCAGTTATACATTTAATAACATTATTTGATGTTGGACTTGGATTATCACAACTTGTATTTACAAATACTTCTTTACATGTATTATCAATCCAATCACATCCACAATATCCAATAATAAAACAAGGGTTATCGTTTCTATAGTATCCTTTTTCCATATGACAAAATTCAACTACTTCTCCTCTTTCATTTCTAATATTTGCAACTCCATATTCGATATGTCTCTTTATTGATTCTGGCAGTTGTCCATAATTGATCATATAATTTTTACACTCATTTTCTGTTGTAAAATCACTGCATTTAGCTACTTGTCTTGAAGCAACACATCTAGAATTACCCTCTTGCTCGCCATTACAAATAAATCCGCTTGGACAACACTTTTCTTGTGGATTTCCTCCTTCGCTTACTCCTCCGGTCCTATAACAATCGTTAAAAGAAGGGGTTTCAACATTTCCTATTTTCCAGAAAGTATTTCCTTCTTTTAAAATGCATATTTTTGCTCCTGCTGTAATAAATTCAGTTTCATCTGTATCGCTTACAATGACTCCTGCTGAAACCTGGAAAATTAGACTAAAAAGTATAATTATTAATACTAAATAATTAGATTCATTTCTTATTGCTTTCCAATTTTTCATTTTAATTTTACTAATCTCTTTTTTATTAATCTCCTTCATATGTTACAGTGAGTTTAGCAGTATGTATTCCTTCTGGAAATACCTTTGTAAATTCAACTACCCTATTATAATCTTCATTCCAAGTCCCTTCTAAAGTTTCTTCATGGTTTGTTCCTTCATCAAAAACCCACTTGAATCTTAATTGATAATTTAAAGTTGTTCCTTTATCTAAGTTATAGCATTGATATTCTAGAGGATTATTTATTGGAACACATCCTTGAACAGAATAACAATTTCTACCACTTGGGCAAGTATTTCCGCATTTAGCTACATAACTTGCACTTGCATTAAATGTCACTAGTCCTTGTCCAATCTCTTCTCCATAACCTGGAGAGGTTATAATTGCAAATACTGTTGTTCCAGGAGTTGTTGGTTGGCCTGAAGGTGGATTGTATACTAAAATTCGTGTGTAATTACTAGCCGAATTTCCTAAACTACCATCAATCTTTATTTCTTGTGCTGTAGCTTCGATTATCCTCTGTCCAGCATTTGAATATGTGTAAGTCGAATTACAATTATTTGTGCTTATATGACAGTTTTCTTTTGTAACTACTTGACCATCTCCATAATTCCATATTACATTATATCTTCTAGAAGCACTACTTATTTGTTCAAAATTTATTCTACAACCTTTCATAAATTTAGGCCAATCTTCAGGATTATCACTATCAACTCTTGCTGGTCTCTCTATTCTAATTGTTGGCCAGATATAATTTATACAATGTCCATTTTCACATATTTGCCCGGCTGGACAATTAGCATCAATTTCACATTCAGATCCAGGTCCCGGTCCAGGTCCAGAAGGACAAGGCTCACATATTCCATCATTACAACAATGCCCCTCAGTACATTCTTCATCATTTCCGCAAAATGGACCACCAGTAACTGGTGGACTGGGTATACATATCCCGCTATCACATATTTCACCATTATCACAATCTACATTACTTGTACATCTAGGTATACTTAGAGAACTACAACATAACTTGTACTTAATAAACAATGAAGGAGGCCTTTCAATTTCCATTTCATTATCTTTAAAGAAATTTACATGGCCTAATAGTCTCTCTGGAAGTGGTCTCTCTTGAAATGGTGTATCTAGAAGTGATGATGGAATATTTATAATATCCTCCATAATATACATCTCAATATTTGGATTTTTTCTTTTGAATATTAGCACCTCTCTTTCTCCATTATCCATATTACAAGAACCTCTTTTAATACTACAGTTTAAGTCTCCATAACAAATTTTATATTTATCTGGTTGAAGATTGTTAATTAAAGAAGTGATATTTGAAAAGAAATGAGCATTTGAGATAATTCTTCCATCATTTGTTTTTATTGCTTTATTTCCAGATATATTAATCACATCATTATCACCCGAACAAACTCTGAGTTCGTCTTGGTTAGGAGGATTATAATTCCTTCTAAATATTCTATTATAACATATCCTTATTGGATAATTTGAATCCCATCTACCAATATGAGCATTTTTAAGTGAAGAGATTCTTAATATTGTTTGATTATCGCTGCAAGTGTAATAAATAGGGTTAAGTGACGAATCTGTAGGCCACCAAGCTTCCGTGAATTTTAGATTAGTCATTAATAAGAAAATCATTATTAGTGTTATAATTATCAAAACTTTTAGTCGCCTCTTCATTTTACAACTAATACTTATAAATCATAATTTATAAATTTATCGAAATTTTGGTACTATACATCTACTACAACTTGACAGCTCCACTTTTCTTTTTCTTTACTTACTTTCATTTCATTATATGTTATTGATTTAACTTCAATATCTATCCTATAATTTCTTAAATCATCTCCAGTTAATTTCGCAACAATTTCCTTATTTTTTATATCGACTTTTGCTTTTAAATCAGATAAAAAGAAATTTTCTGTTTCCATTAAAAAGATTAGTTCTTCGAGAAAATTATAGATTAAATTTTCTAAATCTTTTCCATAGACTTTTATCTTTTTATGAATTTTTTTCTTAACAATTCCATTATACATTGATTTAAACATAGCAATGGCTATATTTTCTATTAATTCGTCTAAACTTTTACCATAAGCTATAAACTTTATATCTGCTGTATGGTCTAAAAATTTGAATCTCATTTAATCGCTTACTTCTATCTATTTAATCATATATTTTTATCCATTCTTCTTAATTTTAATACATGAAAAAACTATAAAAACCTTAATAACTACCCTTATCTATGATAAAAAAGGAGGAAGCTAATCAAATTCTTCAACTGATAAATTCTCTCGATGAAACAATCAATAAAATTGAACGATCTATTAAAAATAAAGATTTAGAGAATTTTGAGAATTCAAAGAAATTCGCTTTAGAAATTCAAAATAGGATAGCTAAACTTCTTGAATCTAATTAAAATGGAAGATGCAAATTATGTCGATATAGTAGGTGCAATTAAATCAAATATCTCAGAACAAAAAAGATTAGCTCTTCAATTGATTCATCTTTCTTCTTCTTTTGATTATGAGCAATCCCCGTCAAAAAAATCGCAAATTAGTGTTGCAGCAGATTCAATTCAAAGTAGAATGAGAATAATAAACAATTCAATATTTGAATTAATAAATTCTCTTTCAATAATAAAAAAACTCCCAAGTAGTGCAAATAATAATTCAAATACTCCATCTTTTGTTCAAATTTATCATTCAGATTCATCACGAGTTTTCTTATCTAATTCAGAAAAAACAAATTATCTAAAAGAGCTCAAGATATCTGAGGATTACTTGAAGAGACTTAAATTAAATGATAGCTCTTATCATGATGAATCCCTCTTGGAATATAAAAAGCCCAATATTTATGTTTCTATTGCAAATAGATTTTTTTCAGACACAGCTTATAATCTTACTAATAAAGGATATTTCTATAGCCTGGGTTCTTCATTAAAAAAAGCAAATTTTTCTATACTGTTGAGTAGTTATGTCTCAGTCCTTCTATTTAGTACTTTTCTTAGTTTTTTAGTTGGCGTTATACTATTCGTATTTTTTACGTTTTTTTACATTTCTCCTGACTTGCCATTTATTCTTATTCAACCTCATCCACTTAAGGCAATGATTTTTTCAGTATGGCTAATATTTATAATTCCTATTCTTACTTTTCTCTCAGTTTATTTTTATCCAATAGCAGAACAGTCTTCAATTCAATCAAATATTGACAATGAACTACCTTTCGTTACTCTTCAAATGTCTGCAATTGCTAGTTCTGATATTTCTCCAAGCGATATATTCAAGATTATAGCGTTAAGTAAAGAATATCCATATATTAGGAAAGAAGCAAAAAAATTAATGAATCAAGTTAATCTTTATGGATATGATATTGTTACTGCTTTAAAAAATGTAGCTTCTTCTAGTCCAAGTAAGAATTGGGCAGATCTTCTTAATGGAATGTCAAATATTATACGCTCTGGAGGAGATTTATCAAAATACCTTCATAAACGTTCTGAAACTTTTTTGTTTGAGTATAGAATAAATAGAGAAAAGGCAACACGATCGGCTGAGACTTTTATGGATATTTATATCAGTGTTGTTATTGCTGCTCCAATGTTAATGTTGCTTCTTTTGATAATGATAAATATAAGTAATCTTGGAATTAGCATCCCTATGTATTTAATTTCCTTGATTGTTGTTGTTATCGTAGCGCTTATAAACATTATTTTCCTAATATTTTTACATATAAAAAAGAGTAAATTTTAGCAAGTATCTTTTAAAAAATGAAAATTCAGAAAATACATATAATTGGTGTGGTATTTGGGACTCTTATTATTCTATCCTCTTTAATATTTTATTTTGTAAACTCTGCTAAATCTTTAAATATAATATACTTTTTAATTGGATTTGGATTTTTAATAATTCTAAGTCCATTTGTCTTTCAATCAGTTTTAGAAAGTAAGGTTGAAAGAGAAAAAGATGAGATGTTTTTGGAATTTACGAGGAATCTTGTTGAAAGTGTAGAGTCAGGGACTCCTATTAGTAAAAGTATTATTAATATGAGTAATAAGGATTATCGTAGTCTTACTCCTCATATTCAAAAACTTGCTAATCAGGTTCTGTTAGGTATTCCAATAAAAGATGCTCTCGATACATTTGCAAAGGACACTAATAGTAAAACCATAATGCGTGCGATAACTTTAATTCGTGAAGCAGAAAAAACAGGAGGAAATATCTCCACTATATTAGAATCAGTTGCTGCATCTGTTTCAGAAATAGAAAAATTGAAAGCGGAAAGAAGAGCAGCAATTTCATCAATTGTTATGGAAGGATATATAATATTTTTTGTTTTTATTGTGATTGTAATTACAATGGAGGTTCAGATAATTCCGATGACTATGAATATTGCTGGCTCTTCTTCCTTAAGTTTTGGAGAAACGAGTATTTCAAATAGTAACCTTGATTCATTAAAATCGGAATTTTCATTTGCTTTTCTTTCACTTTTAACTGTGCAAGGTGTTTTTGCAGGGATTATAATCGGGAAAATCTCAGAAGGAAAGATAAAAGCAGGCATAAAACATTCATTTATTCTAGTCTCAATGGCAATCTTGATCTCTACAGGTTCTAAAATATTCTTATCTTAATTTTTTAAAATGAGAAAGATACAGAGTATCCAATTACCAAATAAAAAAGCGCAAAAACATGTAGAAATGATTCTATCATTTGTTCTATTTTTTGGATTTTTAATTTTTTTCTTCTCTTTCTTTAACCCATTTAAGATAAAAACAAGTAGAGAGTCTCTAGACGCAGTTTTTATAAGACTTGAGGACACTCTTACAACAAAATTAGTTTCTTTTTCAATAAGTATCGCTGATTCTTCATTAACTCCCGGTTATAATTGCTTTTCAATTAATAAATCAGAGACTTATCCATGCGGGTCAAAGTTAATTGTTAGGAATGCTTCTCAGGAAATCATTCCGGTTTCATATGATAGCCAAAATTATTATTTATTGTTTAACGGAAAAAATCAGAATTTCCTTATTTTTGACTGTTATGGTGAAGAAAATTATGATACATATGGCAATATTCCTAATGATCCAACTACTTGTAATAACCTTTCCATTAATCAAGATTTTAATCTTGGGATTATAAATAAGAAGAACTTTTGGTCTTATTCAAAGATTATTGACTTCAAAAGAGAATATGAAAGAGATTATGATAAACTTAAAGATAATTATGTTCAGAAAAAAAATGATTTTGCTTTGATTTTATTTAATGTCGATGGAACTAAAAATTTAACTATTTCAAAACAAGTCCCTAAAGGAATTAATGTTAATGCAAAGTCTTTTATAATTCATACTATTGATGAGAATAATGGAGATATTTATCAAAAAGTGTTAAATATTATAACTTGGTAAGAATAGGAGGCCTTTTAAAATAAGAAAGAATAATTTCATTTCAGAGAGGCATGGATTTTTGAAAATCCTTGAAGCAATAATTGCGGTTATATTAGTTGCTTCTCTACTTTTATTCCTCATTTCTAACAAAACCCCTAAAGAGGATTCTCAAGAATATATTGAAACTCTTTCTAAGTTATTACTTGAAAAATTGTCTCATGATGAGCATTTGAGAGAACTTGTAGTTTCTGATAATAATGGTAACAATATCGAGACTATTAAATCCTCTCTATCCATTTACATTCCTGATCATATTGGCTTTGAGTTAAATATATGTCCAATTGAAGAGATATGCGGATTAAAAATGCCCGCTTATTACTATACTAAAAATTCTATATATTCTAATGAAATTTCAATAAGTTCCACTTTTCAAACCTATAATCCAAAAAAAGTGAGAATTTTTTTGTGGAAGAAATAGTACCTTTTGTTAATTATCTTGTTTTTGCCTATCACTATTTCTTATATTCGACAAATAAACAGGAAGGTATCTTCTCTTCTCATTACTCCCTTTTATCTACTTAATTTTAGTAAAGTTTATAAGCAAAGAAATTAACATAATATAGTGTTTTTTGAAAGGAGGTTAAAAAATGGCAAAATCTGTTATTGATTGGATTGCATTTGTGCTTGTAATTATTGGAGGTATTAACTGGGCACTATACTCTTTTGGTATAAATCTTGTCGAGTTAGTGTCATTCAATATTCAAATTGTGGCCAATATTATCTATTGGCTTGTTGGAATTGCAGCACTCTATTTAATCTATTACTTATTTAAGAAGTAGATTTTTATTTTTTCTTTTTTTTATTTAATAATACCAAACTTCCTCAGTACTGCTTCTGGATTTTTATAATATTCATTTATTATTCTTTGGATTTCCTCAAATCCATGTATTTTCATTAAGTGCATTTTATAGATTAATCTTGTTCTTAACATAAATTCATTGTTCAATTGCTCTTCTGTTATTCCGTACCTCCTCCTTATTTTGTCAAAAACTCTACTGTCTTTTTTAAAATAAAATTTATCATCTGCAGGGTTCCACATAAACGGAGTATTTGTTATTGCAATTCCTTCGGGATTGACATTTACAATTTCGACAATTGAAGTAAGCCTTCTTGTATGCTCTTTTTTTACAATTACATGATTCATTATTACAATTGCATCAAGGGTATTTATCAATGTAGGAGATAGTTCAATTGGTGGAGTTTCAAGTCTTTTTATTACTGTATCAACTGAATCAGCATGAAAAGTACTTAATGATGAATGGCCAGAAGCCATTCCTTGAAATAAAACAAAAGCTTCTTGGCCTCTAACTTCTCCAACTATTACATAATCTGGATTTTGCCTAAATGAATTTTTTAATAATTTAAATAAGTCTACCTCCCCTACACTTCCTACACCTATTGCACTTCTTGCAACACTTGGAAGCCAATTTTCTCTTGGCAAATTCAATTCTCTTGTATCCTCAATACTTACTACTCTCGCTTCAGGAGGTATAAAGAAAGCAATCGCATTTAACATAGTTGTTTTACCAGAAGAAGTTCCTCCTGCAATTAGAATATTCATCTTATATTGAACAAGTATCCATAAATAAGCGAGCATTTCTGGACTTAGAGTATTGAATCCAATTAATTGTATTGGAGTCCATGGTAGAGTTGTAAATTTCCTAATTGTAAATGTTGGCCCTTTACTTGTGATGTCTGCAGTATATGTTGCATTAACTCTTGATCCATCTGGAAGGCTCCCATCAAGAATTGGAGTTGCATATGATACATATCTTCCACATCTTTGAGCAAGTTTTTCGACAAAACTTGTCAATCTCTCCATTGAATTAAAAACAATATTCGTCTTTATATTCCTATAAACTCTATGAACTATATATATTGGGGAATCTAAACCATTACACTCAATATCCTCTATAAAGTAGTCATTCATTAATGCATCAATTTCATTTAATCCTGCAAAATCCCTGTATAAATAATAAAAAAGTTTTCTGTAAGATTCTTCTGAAACTGAAAGATTTAATTCTGTGATTAATAGTTTTGCAGTCTTATCAATATATTCTAAAATTGAGCTCTGTGTTTTCTCTACTACTATATTTACATTTATTAACTCTACCATGCCACTCTCTATTTTTTCAAGATTTTCTTTTTCTTCATTTGAAAGTATTGGTTCTTCAACATCATATCTTAACTCTGATGCATCTGAATCCCAATATATGTGTATTGTGACATAAGGCACAACTACAGCATATCTTACATCAATTTTTGTTTTATCTTTTACTATTGGCAATGCAGGTATTGGTGGAGAAGGATCAATTACAATATTTTCCATCATTTTCCTCTTTTTTATTTATTAATTAGCTATTCTATTTAAAACTTCCTAAAATTTTTGAGCAAACTATTTAAATTGAATTGCATTAAATCATTAATGATAAAAGAAAAAAGAGCTCAATTTTATTTAATGGCATCCATTATTATTATGGTGGTAATCTTTTCAATATTTGCATTTACAAATAGGTCATTTACAAAAAAATCATCTTCAAAAACTTACGAACTTTCTAAAGAATTAAATCTTGAAGGAGAATCTGTTATTAATTATGGGCTCTTTAATAGAGAGAATCTAGAAGATCTTCTTAGGGATTTTACTGAAAGATATGCTCAATATGTCGGGGATACCCTTTCTGAAATTTATTTTGTATATGGAGATTCTAATGAACTTAATCTTGTTACTTATTCTTATTCAGAGTCTGGCTCTATATCTATTAATACAGGTGACTCCTCTTATTCTATTCCTATTTCTTCTCGTCAAATATATCGTTCAGAGACTATACCAATTTCTCCTGGTCAAACTCAAGTTACGATTATGGTCTCTGGACAACCTTATATTATGAATCTAAATCCCGGACAAAACTTTTACTTTATAATCCGCCAACCAAAACATAATCAAGATGAGTAATGTAATTAACAATAATCTGATTGGAAGCAGTACTCTCTCCAAGAAAAAAGGACTAAGTGAGATTGTTGCATATGTTATGTTAGTTTTATTTGTAATTTCTATGGCTGTTTTAGTTTATGTCTGGCTGAAAATTCAACTACCAAAAGAGAAAATCGAGTGTAGTGATGAAGTTAGTGTTTCAATATCTAATTACTCATGTGATCCAATTAATAAATTTATTATAATAACCTTACAAAATAAAGGACTTTTTTACATTGATGGAGTTAATATTAGAGTGTCAAATAGATCTGGAGACCCACCTACTCAATATATATCTCCCACTATAACTCCCTTTGCAATCCCTCCAGAATTCTCATTTTTGAATGACGAGTATAGAGTTTGGTTAGGTAGTGAAAGAGACGGATTCCTTTATTTCTCGCCAGGATCTCCAGTTCAAAGAATGAGGCCAGGATTTAAATATACTTTAAATTTAAATTACTCTCAAAATAATCGATTATACTCAATTCAAATTACTCCATTTATTCTGAAAGAAGGAACTTCTTCTTTAGATGTGATTATTTGTTCTAAGAGCAAAATTATTCAGAATCTTGATAATTGCAATTAGATTATTTCTTTCTAATCAACACTATAATAAGTAAACTATAAATAAACCGGCTAGTCTCAATTCACTTACACTAATAACATCCAGTTAATCGAAAGATATTTAAATTATTGTTCCTCATTAAATAGATGGATATAAATAAAAGAGGTATCTCCCCAGCAATTGCAACAGTTCTTTTAATTTCTATCGTAGTTATTCTTGGAATAATAATTTTTCTAGCTTCTCGTGCTTTGGTAAAAGAAGAAGTTGAGAAATTTGGTGAGCCAGCTAAAAGAATTTGTGAAGAGATTTCATTTTCTGCTACTTATTATGGTGGGGAGATAGAGATAGTAAATAATGCTCAAAGAGTACCAATTCATAAAATAAAGTTCTTTGTAAAAGATGGTTCAAAAACTATGTTTGTTGACTATTCTTCTGTTTTGGATATACAGCCTGGTCGATCTAGGTCGATTGATTACTCTCTTAGCTATGAGCTAAAAGGCATTGCACCAGTTATTTTAGGTAAAAAATCAGGAGCAACAGTCGAATATCTTTGTAATAATAAACTTTTTACTTTTTAATAGGTGGCTACTTTTTATTAAGTTTTGATTTAATAAGAATTGAATATTAAAATTAGTTGCATTTTGTTTATTTTCTAATTATTCAATTCTATCTCTATTCTACTTTTAAATTTGTATTAATATTTAAAAAATACCAATTACGTTCATTTCTTTTATTTTACTAGTATAAATCTCTTAAACTATCTTTTGAATAACCCAAAAAATTAATAAATCCCTCTCTCTAAATATAAAAAATAAATTTATAGATAAAGATTAAACAAAAGAGGTATATATCATTTAACTTC
>JAWAMY010000007.1:0-12888 GCA_038895635.1 Candidatus Pacearchaeota archaeon
TTTCCAATCACTCTATGATTCATATCTCCTCCAATGATTAAAGAGGAATGATATTATCCTTTATAAATTTTTCTATTTTGTTACTACTAAATGATGATTATAAATGCTTACTTTATATCAAATTCTTTTTATAGTAAAATTTTATTTGTATTAAAATGGAGACTATGGTCCTTTCTTCAAAACAAATTAAAGAAGCTGCATCCTTAATAAAAAAAGGGGAACTAGTAGCCTTCCCAACAGAAACAGTATATGGACTAGGAGCAAATGCATTAAATCCAGAAGCTGTTAAAAAGATATTTATTGCAAAAGGCAGACCTTCTGATAATCCTTTAATTGTTCATATTTGTTCTAAAGAACAATTAAATCTAATTGCTAAAATTCCTAAAAGTAAGGAGGAACTTCTAAGCAATTTAATTAAAAATTTTTGGCCTGGACCACTCACATTAATACTGAAAAGAAGAGCAATTATCCCAAATGAAGTTACTGCTGGTTTAGACACCGTAGCTATACGTATGCCAAAAAATAAAATAGCATTAAAGTTAATTAAATTCTCTGAAGCACCGATAGCAGCTCCTTCAGCAAATATCTCTGGAAAACCTTCAGGAACCAAATTTTCTCATGTATTTCAGGATTTTAATGGAAGAATAGCTGGGATAATAAAAGGAGGAAAAACATCGATTGGGTTAGAGTCAACTGTTATTGATCTTACTTCTCCTACTCCTTATTTATTGAGACCAGGAGCAGTTACATTCGAAGAATTAAGTAAAATAATTCCAAAATTAAAGTTGATGAAAAGCAAGGTAAAAAAATTTAAATCTCCAGGAATGAAATACAAACATTATTCTCCGAATGCAAAAGTGATTCTTTTTGAAGATAATAAAAAGATAAAAGATTATAAGAATAAATATGAAAAGCAAGGAAAGAGGGTATTTGTATTAGATGAAGATAATTTAATAAATTTATCAAGAAATTTATTCGACATTTTCAGAGAATGTGACAAAAATAAAATTGACTATATCTTGGTATCTTCAATAAGTGAAAAAGGCATTGGCCTTGCTTTGAAAGATAGAATAAAAAGAGCGTCTTATAGGGTAATTACTTAGAGTAGATTACTGGACCAGTAATCTTTTGTAAAGCCGGAGATGATAATTCATAATTCTTAGATATTCCGTCAATAGAAGACAAAAACACCTCAACGTTCTCTACATTGTCTCTCCATTGGAACTTCAATCTTCTTATGAACGTTTCATAATCTTTTAAATCTTCATGAAAAGAAATAATTAAATCTGTTTTACTACCCATACCTTCTCCTTTCATAAATAGAATAACCTCTGGCAGATTCTTTATAAACTTAATATTTTCTTCAAGCTCTTTTGTTCTAGAATAATCTTTCCATCTGTATAGTATTACAGATTGTAAGTGTAAATTTAGTTTTTCAAAATCTACTATTGCAACATACTTCTTTATAATGCCTTCTCTCTCAAGTCTTTCTCTTATCTTAAAAACTGTTGGTCTTGAGGTCTTTAACCTTCTGGCGATTTCCTGATCTGAGATCTTAGAATTTTTTAACAGTTCGGCTAAAACCTGTTTCTCTTTCGAAGTTAACTTATCCATATGGCTATTAGTAACTTTATGTTTATAAATCTATCTATTTTTTTACAAAAAGTAACTATTTTTTATGTTTAAAGGAAAAAAAATATATAAATAGTGAAAAATTTATTGGAGTATGATATTGATTGAAAGGAGGTAGAGATAAAATGATACCAAATATCTTTGAAGAAATAAGAAGGCTTCAAAGAGAAATAGACAGAAGTTTTAACGACTTCTGGGATAGTGAAAGCTATAGATCTCTACCTGACTATACAACTAAAAGAAACGGGTTATTAATGAGAAGTCCACTCACAGATTTAGAAGAAACTGATAAAGAGCTAATTGTAAAGTTTGAAATTCCTGGAGTGGACAAAAAGGATATCCAATTAAATGTAACTGAGGATAGAGTAGAGGTAAAGGTTGAAAAGAAACAGGAATTCAAAGTTGAAAAGAAAGGCTTTTATAGAGAAGAGAGAAGTTATCGCGGATTTTATAGATCGATACCTTTACCAGTTGAAGTAATTCCAGAAAAAGCAAAGGCTAAATATAAAGACGGGATCTTAGAAGTAACTATCCCAAAGTCTGAAATTAAGAAAAAGAATCAAATTGAAATTGAATAATTTTTTATTTTTTTATTTTAATAAATTAATTATTTCGTAAAATGGGAGAGAAAAATTCCATTAAAGAAAAAACAAAAAAAACAGAGAAGACGACAAAGAAATTAGATGAGGATATCCAAGAAGGAAGAACTAAAGAAAAGTATGTCTTTGACAATAAGGATACAGACAAAATAGAAGAAACTGAGAATATAGAATCTCTTAAAAAACAAATTTCAGAATTAAGAATGGAATTAGACGAAGCAAGAAAATTGGCTGAAGAAAGACTAAATCAAATAAAATATTTACAAGCCGATTTTGAAAACTATAAAAAACAGCTTAATAAGGAGAAGGAGGAGATTATTAAATTAGCAAATGAAACCCTAATAAGGGAGTTAATAGTTATCCTTGATGATTTTGATGCTGCAATAAAACTTTCAAGCAACGAAGAAAATAAAAAAGGAATGTTACAACTTAAAAATAAATTTTTTGATATACTTTCAAATCAAGGACTAAAAGAAATTGAAGCTCTAGGAAAGAAATTTAATCCAGAGTTTCATGAAGTACTATGCAAGGAAATAAGTGAGCATAATGAAGATGAGATAATTGAAGAAATTCAAAAAGGATATATGTTAAAGTCCAAAGTATTAAGAGCAAGTAAGGTCAAAATATCTAAAAAGATAGATAATAAAAATTTGGAGGATTAAAATGGGAAAGGAAAAAATAATTGGAATCGATTTAGGAACAAGTAATAGCCAAGCAGCAGTTGTTTTAGGTGGCAAACCAGTTATTATACCTTCAGCAGAGGGAGCAACTGTTGCTGGAAAGATGTTCCCATCTATAGTGGCTTTCACGAAAGATGGTCAATTATTAGTTGGAGAACCAGCAAGAAGACAAGCAATCTCTAATCCAGAAGGAACTATAATTAAAGCTAAAAGAAAGATGGGTACTGACTTTAAATATAATATTTATGGAAAAGAATATACCCCTCAACAAATTTCTGCTTTTATTCTTCAAAAGATAAAGAGAGATGCCGAAGCATTTTTAGGAGAACCAGTAACAAAGGCAGTTATCACTGTTCCAGCTTACTTTAATGATAATCAAAGAACAGCTACAAAAGATGCCGGAAAAATTGCAGGATTAGAAGTAATTCGACTGGTTAATGAACCTACTGCAGCCTCAATGGCTTATGGATTAGACAGAGAAGGAGAGCATAAGATTCTAGTTTTTGATTTAGGTGGAGGAACATTAGACGTTACTATAATGGAATTTGGTGAAGGAACTTTTACCGTACTATCAACTGCTGGAGATACTCAACTTGGTGGAACTGATATGGATGAAGCTATCATCAAGTGGGTAGTTGAAGAATTCAAAAAACAAGAGGGTATTAACTTAGATGAGGATGCTACAGCTATGCAAAGAATAAGAGAAGCAAGCGAGAAAGCTAAAATAGAACTTTCTACTGTTCTAGAAACAGAGATTAATTTACCTTATATTACAGCAACAAGCGCTGGACCAAAACATTTATTGTTAAAATTGACCCGTTCTAAACTAGAGCAATTAATTGAACCAATAATTAAGAGATGTATTTCTCCAGTTGAACAGGCGTTAAAAGATGCTAATCTGAAAAAGGAAGACATACAGAAGATAATTCTCGTTGGCGGACCAACAAGAATGCCAATAGTTCAAAGATTTATCGAAGAAAAAATAGGAAAGAAAGTAGAAAGAGGAATTGACCCTATGGAATGTGTTGCAATGGGCGCAGCAATACAAGGAGCGATCTTAGCAGGAGATATTAAAGATATTGTATTGCTTGATGTTACTCCTTTAACTCTTGGAATTGAGACACTTGGTGGTGTGATGACTCCATTGATAGAAAGAAATACAACGATTCCAACAAGAAAAAGTCAAATCTTTTCAACAGCAAGCGATTTTCAAACAGCAGTTACAATTCACGTTTTACAAGGAGAAAGACCGCTAGCAAAAGACAATGTTAGTTTAGGTAACTTTAATCTAATTGGTATTCCTCCTGCTCCAAGAGGTGTTCCGCAAATTGAGGTTACATTTGACATTGATGCTAATGGAATACTTAATGTTAGTGCAAAAGACTTAGGAACAGGTAAAGAACAGAAAATGCAAATTACTGCTTCAACAAAGTTGTCTGAAAAAGACATTCAAAAAATGATGCAGGAAGCAAAAGAACATGAGGAGGAGGACAAAAAGATAAGAGAGACAATTGAAGCAAGAAATCACTTAGATTCTTTAGTATACTCATGTGAGAAAGTTCTATCAGATTCAGCAGATAAATTAAGTAAAGAGGAAATAGATAGGTTAGAATCAAATATAAAAGAATCAAAAGAAGTGTTAAATGATAATAACTCTGGGATTGACAAAATAAAAAAGCAAATTGATAACCTTCAGAAAACTATGCAAGAAATCTCAACAAAATTATACCAAAAAGCTTCCAAAGAGTATTATGAAAAAAATTCAGAAAATAAAAACGAGAGTAGTAAAGAAAATTCAGTAAATGCAGAATATGAAGTTAAAGATAAAGAATAAATTTAAAAGAAGGAGTTTTGTCTAAATAAAATGTCAAAATTTGCAAATATTATTTGTGCTTTCTTATTACTTATTACAAACTTTAGCTTAGCTAGTTCTTTAAATTATTCAGAACCTGACAAAGAGGTTTATGTTGGTGTGTATGTTTTAAACTTAGGAAAATTTGATATTGGAACTGGAAGTTTTACAGCTGATTTTTATTTATCATTAAAATGTAAGAATACCTGCCCAGATCAAGAATTTGAGTTTATGAATGGAAGAGCGTCAAGTTTTGAGAAAATTATTGATAGACCAAATGAAAAATTTTATAGAATCCAGGCTAGCTTAGTCAGTCCAATTGATTTAAAAAAATTCCCATTTGATGTTCAGAAGATGCAAATTATAATTGAAGACAAAAAGAAAACTATTAACGAATTAGAGTATAAACCAAATGTCCAAGAAAGTGGAGTTGATAAGTCAATAGCATTTGTGGGCTGGAACATTGAAGATTGGAACGCTTATACCCAAGAACATGATTACGAAATATATGGAGAAACTTATTCTCAATACATTTTTGAAATCCCTATCTCAAGAATAAAGATTAATTCAATATTTAAAACATTCTTGCCTATAATCTTTATCATATTAGTGATGCTCTCTAGTTTCGTACTTGATCCAGATAAAATAACTACTAGATTAACGATGGTTGGTTCAGCTCTTGTCGCTAGTGTTATGTTTCATGTATCTCTTGCTAATCAATTACCTCCTACAGGTTATCTAACATTTATTGATAAATTTATGGTATTAACATACTTTGTAATACTTCTAAGCTTTATATTCAATGTATTTTTATTAGAATTACACGAAGAAAAGAAGGATGAACTTGTACAAAAATTACATAGGGCAACAGAATTTACAATGTTCATATTTGTCCCTATCCTTTATTTAATATTATTTATTTTTTTCTTATAAATCTAACAATTTTTAAATTACTAAATCATTTTTAAAATAGAGAAAATGAAAGATAAAGATTATTATAAAATTTTAGGAGTATCAAAAAATGCTTCACAAGACGAAATAAAAAGAGCTTTTAAGCAACTAGCGAGAAAATATCATCCAGATGTAAACCCAAACAATAAAGAAGCAGAAGAAAAGTTTAAAGAAATAAATGAAGCTTTCCAAATTCTTGGAAATCCAGAAAAAAGAGAGCAATACGATAATTATGGTACATCGGCATTTTCTGAAAAAGACTTCTCGAATTTTACAAATTTTAACTTTGATGATTTATTTGGAGATTTTGAGAGCATTTTTGATATATTTGGCATTGGAAAGAATAGAGGCAATAAAGAACATGAATATAACCAAGACTTGCAATATGATTTAGAGATAACTCTTGAAGAAGCTTTCACAGGAACTAAAAAGATATTAGAAATTCCAATTTATGAAATGTGTAGAAAGTGTGATGGACTAGGAGCAGAAGAAAAAGATATTAAAAAATGCGAAAAGTGTAATGGAACAGGACAGATAAGAACAACTAGAAAACATTCTTTTGCTTCATTTATATCAATAACTGCTTGTTCAAATTGTAATGGAACAGGAAGAATTTCATTAAAAAAATGCGAATCTTGTAATGGTATTGGAAGAGTGCAGATAATTGAAAGAATAGAAATTAAAATTCCTAAAGGAGTTGATGATGGACACTTTTTAAAAATTGAGGGTAAGGGAAATATTAATAGGAAATCTGATCTAGGAGAGATTTATATTGTCATACATATTAAAAGACATCCATTTATAAGGAGAGAGGAAGAACATTTATTTATAGAAAAAGAGATAGACCTATTAACTGCTATCTTTGGGGGTAAAGTAGACCTAAATGTGTTTAATAGGATAATCACCTTAAAGATTCCCCCAGCAACTCAGAGTCACACTATTTTTAGAATTGAAGGAGAAGGAATGCCAATATTAAATTCTCATAGAAGAGGAAATTTATTTGTTAAAGTAATTGTAAGAATACCAAAATTAAGAATTAATAAAGAAAAAGAAGTAAGACAAGTGATTGAAAGATCAAAAGAGAGTTAATTTCTATTATGGGATGATTTCTGGACCAAAATATTTTTCATATTTAAGGTTATCAATATTAATTCTTCCTTCTTCTAACATCTCTTTGATATCTGGAAGAGAATTCTTCAAGAGTTCTATTAGATGTTTTATTGTTTTACATATCATCTCATTTCCCTTCTTTGGCCATAATTGCGTTCTATTCCAATATAAACATCTTCCTCCACAGATTTTAAAATAATTACAACTTAAACAGTCTCCCTCAATATAGAATTTCTTTAATTGAGATGGTTTAAAACTTATATCTCCAGCAATAAAATCCTCCATATAGTCCATTACAGGACAAGGATATATCTTACCATTTGTTGATATTGCAAATCCTTTATGTCCAGCTCCACATCTTAATAAGGTATCTTCATTTTTAAGTAAAGAATCAACTATTCCAAGAAAAGGATAAATCTTTATAACCTTCCCAGAGTCTTTCATATGTTTAATCCAATAGTTTATTAATTTTTCTAATGAAACTTTGTATTCTTTAACAAAAGTAGCAAATTTCTTTTCATCAAAATCGCACTTATAAAATCCTGCATCAATCTGCCAATGAATTGATTCAAACCCGTTATTAATTAAATAAATAGCTTGTTCATAAACATCAGGAAAAGAGAGGGTCATTCTTGCAATTATCTCTCCTTTATATCCTTTAAGTCTTACCTTTTCTATATTTTTCATTATTACTTCATATGTTCCTTCTCCACGGTTTAAGTCCGTTCTATTTTTATCACCATCAATTGAAATCAAGAGCTTGTCAATTCTATTTAACCATTCAATTGGCATCTTGTCAAGAAGCTTGCCATTAGTTTGCATTCTATAAGGAACATCAATATTCTTCATAATTTCAATAATCTTCTCCATTTCTAGAAGTGGCTCACCTCCATAAAAACAAATTACCGCTTCTTGATCAGATTCTATAAATTTTTTCAACTGTAATAAATCAACTTTGAAACTCGAAGGACTAGAAAAATTAAATCTGAACTTCTTATTTAAATCATTTTCTTCAACTATTGACTTAGAAAAACAATAGGAACATTTCGAATTACACAGATGAGTCATGATAAGATGATAATGCATAAAAATAGTCTAAAAAAGTAGTTTATAATTTTTTTTATAGTTTTACTTTTCAATAAAATATCTTCTATTATTAATAACGTAGTCTAACAGAGCCATTCTTATATATAATCCATTTCTTGCTTGTCTAAAATAAGCTATTCGTTTATCACTCTCTTCAATATCAATTGGAAGATTAATCTCTTCAACATGAGGTAAAGGATGCATTATAATTGAATCCGGATTTAATCGATTAAGGTTAAACTTATTAATAACATACCTACCTTTAGCTTTTTCATATTCTTCACTAGACATTCTCTCTCTTTGAATTCTTGTCATATAAACAACATCAAAAATAGGCATTAGCTCATTCAAATCATTTTTTTCATAAAACTTAACATTCTTCCTTCGAAGATATTCTTTAATATCATCTTTCATTCTTAAATGAGGCGGAGAAATAAAAAAGAGTGTATTCCCGTCAAACTTTGAGATAAGATATGAAAGAGATCTTACTGTCCTACCATTAGCTAAATCACCTACTAAAGCAATATTTAATCCTTCCAGATACCCTAGCTCTTTATAGATTGTATAAACATCAAGAAGGGCTTGAGTTGGATGTTGCCCCTTTCCATCTCCTGCATTAATTATTGGAACCTTTGACACTCTTGAAGCTCTCTCAGAAGACCCCTCTTCATAATGCCTTAAAACAATAACATCACAATAATCATCAACTACCCTAATACTATCTTCAAGAGACTCTCCCTTAATCGCTGATGAAAACTCTTTGGCATTCTCAGTACTTATAACGCTGCCTCCTAATTTTATCATAGCAGACTCAAAACTTAATCTAGTCCTTGTAGAAGGTTCATAAAATAGAGTCACCATAATTTTATTCTCCAAACATCTCTCAACATTCTTCTCTAGCTCTTCTGCTCTATTAAATAATTCATACAAATCTTCTGAATTAAACTGTTGGGATTTTATAACGTGATTAATCATGAATTTTGTTATTCAGCTTTCTTTATAAAGATAATTAAAATAAATTAGATATTTCTCATTATTTTCAAAAGATTCAAAATATAATTATACAGAAAATTTTTATACATTAAATGTAATGTTAAATTGTGGAAAGAAAAGATTTTTTTAAAAGAAATTTATTAGTTTTTGGAATAATTACTCTTTTCATATTTATTATATCTTTTAGTGTTTTTTATACAACAGAGAATTTCTCATCAACATGTGGTTGTAAGTTGCCTTTATGGGTGATATTAGTCTCTCTTTCTTCATTAGGATTATTTGTAGGTATAACAACTTACTCAATTATTAGCAAAAACTTTTCCAAAGAAAAGGAGAAGATAAATGATGGGTTAAACAAATTACTAAAATTGATTGATGAAGATGAGAGAAGAATAATAGAGATACTTATTAAAAATAGAGGAGAGATGACGCAGAGTTTAATATCAAAAGAGAGTGGATTTGATAAAGTTAAGATATCAAGAATTATCTCTAAAATGATTAAGAAAGAAATAGTAGAAAAGCAAAAGTATGGGATGACTAATAAAATAGTATTAAATAAAGATATACTTTCTATAGCAGATTAAAATAGTTTCACTTTTTGAAACCAACATTTATAAAGAGTTTCAGTATAAAAATATTATGAGATTTAATAAGCTAGAAATTATTTATATCATTTTATTACTCCTAAGCCTATTATCCATTTCTAAAGCTCATTCTGAAAATGTTCTATCAATTTCTAGTGCTTCCACCGAGAGTTTTAATAATTCTTCAAAAAATGTCTACTTCTTTTGGGGAATAGGATGTCCTCATTGTGAAAATGTGATAAAATCGGGTATCCTTGAAGAGATAAAGTCAGTGAAGGAGATCAATCTATATTCTTTAGAAATATACAACAATCAAGAGAATCGAGAAAAGTATAATTACTTTGCCAATAAACTTAATATTGATCCATACCAAAGAGGAGTTCCACTTGCTGTTATTGAATGCGGAAACAAATACTCATATCTCATTGGAGATAAACAGATAATCGGGAATCTAAAGGACTCTATAATAAACTGTTATTCAGGTGATGAGATAGATCCAAGAGATAAAAATCCCGGTAACTCAAATAATCATGGAGTAACTCTTAGTAGTATAATAATTGCTGCAATTATTGATTCCATAAATCCATGTGCATTTGGTGTATTAATTTTTTTGCTTGCTACGATGTTATCTGTTTCTTCACCAAAAAAAGCGTTAAGATATGGAATTATTTACTCTTTAATAATCTTCATTGTTTATTTTTTAGTTGGACTTGGGATAATGAAAGCAATTTCTGAATTCTCCAAAGCGATTGATTATGTCATTTTGTTTACAGCTATCATCATATTTATAGGAGGTATTATAGAAATTAAAGATTTTTTCTTTTATGGAAAAGGTATTTCTCTAAAAATACCAAAATTTGCTAAACCTTTAATAGAGAAGTTCACAAAAAAAGGAACTATTGGAGCAGTAATAATTCTTGGTATACTTGTTGCTTTAGCAGAGCTTCCATGTACAGGAGGGATATATATAGCAATTTTGAGTCTAATGCACGTTAACAAAACATTTGGAGTCTCCTATCTACTACTTTATAACTTAATTTTTATAACTCCTCTTTTAGTTATTGTATTAATGGTTTATTATGGAACTAAAACAGAGAAGATAACTAACTGGATAGAAAGAAATAAGAAAATAATGAGATTATCTGCAGGTATCATTATGATCTTGCTTTCACTATACTTAATAAATTCCGTATCTAGGTTCATATAAAATGAAGATATTTAGCAAAATTATTGGCGGAAATATATTATACTATCCAGGATGTTTAACTAAAGTAGCTGCAGTTGATTTAGAATTAAATTATAAAAAAATACTAGATAAAATAGGAACTGACTTTATTATGTTAAAGGACTTAGAATTTTGTTGCGGTAATCCTGCTTTAAATGCTGGATATGAAAAAGAAATGATTAGTCTAGCAGAAAAAAATTATAAGTTATTTAAAGAAAGAGGTGTTAGTAAGATTATCACAAATTGTCCATCTTGCTTCCACACATTCAAATACAAGTATCCTAAAATAATACCTAAATGGAATATTGAAGTAGAGCATATTACTCAAACAATTTCAATAGCAATAAAAAAAGGTAAGATAAATCCAAGAAATTTGAACAAAATTATAACTTATCATGATCCTTGCCATCTTGGGAGATATTCAAATATTTACTCAGAACCAAGAGAAATAATCGAGAAATCTGGTAAACTAAAAGAAATGAAGCTATCGAAGAATTATTCATTCTGCTGTGGAGGAGGTAGTGGTGTTAAATCAAATTATCCTAAACTTGCTAACTCTATAGCAAAAGAAAGAATAAATATGGCAAATGAAACTGGAGCTAATGTTTTATGCACTTCTTGTCCAATGTGTTATCTAAACCTAAAAAAGAATTCAAAGAGTATAGAAGTAAAAGAGATAAGTCAATTATTCGAATATGAAAAAAATTGATTTAGAAGAAGAAATAGAAAAAAATGAAATAAACAGAAAAAAGATAGTTCCAATAATGTATTCTTATAAAGAAAGAAGGGATGATATTTTAAGTAAAAAGAGTGAAAATTTTAAAGAAGAAATAAGGAAAATAAAAGAATATTCAATTGATAATCTTAATAGACTTAAAGATAAAGCAATCCTTAACCTATCAAAAAACGGAATTAGAGTCATAGAAGCTAAAGATAGTTCTCAAGCAATAAAAGAAGTACTAAAAATAATAGGAGAAGAAAGAATTGTTGTCAAATCAAAGTCGAATACTATCAACGAGATTAATTTGAAGGAGGCTCTAAAAGATAAAGAGTTAGTTGAGACAGATATAGGAGATTTCGTCACTAGCTTATTTGAGGATGGAGAGATACATCCAGTTTTACCAGCAGTTAACCTATCTCCAGAAGAGATTTCAAAGAAGATAAAAGAAAAATTCAATGTTAAATTATCTAATAATCCAGAAGAAATAATTCAATTTATAAAAAACTATTTAAGAGGGAAGATTCTTGAGGCAAAGATAGGAATCACTGGAGCAAATGCAATATCAAGTGACGGAAGTATATTTATACTAGAAAATGAAGGGAATATCTCACTTATTTCGAGAATTCCAGACAAACACATAATCATAGCAGGAATTGATAAAATTGTTGAAAAAAGAGAAGAAGCGCTAAAGGTAATTGAAGCATCGGGAATATTTGGAACAGGGCAGGAATATCCAGTATATACAAACATAATCTCTGGACCAAGTAAAACAGCAGATATACAAAACAAATTAGTAACTGGTGCACAAGGAGCGAAAGAAGTTTACATAATTCTACTAGATAATAATAGAAGTAACTTTATAAACACAAAATTCAAAGAAATTCTTTATTGTATAAATTGTGGTAGTTGCCTAAATTTTTGTCCCGTCTATCATCAAATATTTACAAGGTATGGTTCAAAATACTTTCCAGGAGCAAAAGGAGTAATACTATCATATTATAAAGAAAATCCTGATAATGCATATTATAATGGAGCTTTTTTTTGTACAACTTGTCATCAATGTTTTGAAAATTGTCCTGTGAAGATTAATCTTTCTAATTTAGTAAAAGAGCTAAGAAAGGATTTAGTTAAGAATAAGATAGAACCCCCTTCAGCAAAAGAAATGATTGAAAATATTGAAAAGTATGGTAATCCCTTTGGAAAAGTAGAAGCCGGAAAGAAAATAGATAAATTATATTGCTGTTAGAGTGAATTTAAAAAGTTTTATAAACCTTCTTTTATCATTATAATTATTAAACTATAGTTAACCATAAAAATGTTTTATCTTGCTGAAGTCGAAGATTTTATAAGAGTAGAACCAAAATTATTTGGATTACCAACAAAAGAAGCGGTTGAAAGACAATTAAACGAAAGTTATATTGGATATTTTAACAAAGAATTAGGAGTTGTTTTAGC
>JAWAMY010000008.1:0-12491 GCA_038895635.1 Candidatus Pacearchaeota archaeon
TTGATTTTTCCTACTAGATATCCATAATTAATTTTGTTTATTTTTTCTATGTTAAGCTTGCAAGATAGTCTATTTCACTCTCACTTAGTTTTAGTTCTTCTTGTACAAAATGGCTTTTGAGGATACTTTTTATAAAGTAGAACTCTCTTTGCGCTTTTTTCTTTGAGCAATGGCATGTTGCAGCATACTTCATAATTATACTCTTCCTTTGAGCTTGTGCATTATTTGAGATCCAGGTTTTTAGGATTCTTGTTGGTTTTTGATAATATGTATGTCCTGATTTACTTTTTTTCTTTGATAAAGATATTCCCGCACTTAGGAAGATATTTTGATACACTAGAAATCTCCAATATCTCTGCTTCATTATTCTACCAGCATATAAATCAGCAATACTCAACATTTCGAATGCATTGTATAATTCTTCTCCACTATATTCGTACGGAATATTTTCTTCAATCCATAACATTATCTTTTCCAATGGCATATCTACATAATCATATACTCTTAGTGTTTCTTCTGAAAAATTATTTTTGAAGATTATTTTTAGTGCTTCGAATATATCCAGTTCTTTATTTCTTTGATCTAGTAGGTAATTTGATAAATAATCTTTTTCTGAAGAAAGAGTTTGTAAATCATTAATTGCCGCTCTTACATCTCCATTTGCTCTTATTGCGAGAGACATGATAATTTGATTATCTATCGTTAAGTTTTCTCTCTTTGCAATTTCTTGAAGGATTAGGTAGATATCTCGATAGTTTAATGGTTTGATGGATAGAGTTTTACAAGATTCTCTTAATTTTGAGAATTTTTGATCCCATATGTTATTTGCTGTAATTATAATTGGAAATTTTGTCAATTCAATTAATTCAATTAATTCTGGTAGCCCTCCTTTGTCAGCTGTAGCTAGTCCATCTACCTCATCGACAAGAATTAATTTTCCTTTTTTGAATAAACTTCTTTGTTCAGATGCTGGTTTTAGTTTTAAGTTAAGTTGTTCTTTACTTCTAAAATCTGAAGCATTTAATTCATAAATTTCTAAATCATACTCGTTTTTTAATGCATACGCTATACTTGTTTTTCCAACTCCAGATGGACCATGGATTAATAATGCTTTCTTTTTTGAAGGAAATGAATTAAAAAAATCTCTAACTTCATTTATTAAATCGTCATTTCCCCTTATATCTTCGAATTTTGATGCACGATATTTCTCAACCCAGTTTTCAAATTTTGAATCTACCATGTCTCTAATGTGAAACTTCTATTTACCTCTTCCCGCCATTAAGAAACTGGCAAGTAGTGCTTCTAATTGGATAAACTCGTCAGCTCCTTCGACTATTCGAAATTCAATTTCACCTATTCTCTCTGTCAATTTTACTTTTAACTCTGGTTCTATTGGCATATTCCAAACCTCTTTTTGAATGCTTTTAATTATTTCAGTTCCAGAAATACTTTCCCTTAACATTAAATCAAGGAGTTTTTGTCTTGAACTAAGGAAATCTCCTGATAGAGCATATTCCAAGATAACTCTTATTTCATTTGGTTTTGCACTTGGAACCATTATTGAGATCAAGTCTTTTGTAATTGCACGACTTACAGAAGCAGTTGTCTGCAAAATGTTTATCATTCTTCTACAATCCCCTTCACTACTTTCGAATAATAGGTCTATGGCAGAGTCATCTACTTTAAGTTGTTCTCTTTCAGCTATTCTTCTTATGATTTTTTCAATATCTTTTTTTTCTAATAACCTAAACCGAAATACTGCGCATCTTGATTGAATTGGCTCTATAATCTTGCTACTGTAATTACATGAGAGTATAAATCGGCAATTTGAAGTATAGTTTTCCATAGTTCTTCTTAATGCATTTTGAGCTTCATTTGTTAGAGCATCTGCTTCATCAAGGAAAATTACTTTAAATGGAACATTGGATATTGCTTTTGTTCTTGCGAAGTCCTTAACTTTTTGTCTTATTATATCTATTCCTCTTTCATCACTCGCATTAAGCTCCAAATAATTTTCTTTCCAAGATTCTCCAAATAACTCTTTTACAACGATTAATGCTAGAGTAGATTTACCTACTCCAGCAGGTCCAGCAAAAAGAAGATGAGGTATGTTTAATGATTTTGTTAGAGCTTCTACTCTTTTTACAATGTCTACTTGCCCAACCATCTCAGAAAATTTAGAAGGACGGTATTTCTCTGTCCAAATCTCACTCTCCATATAAATCTGTATAATTTTAGAACATATAAAAAGATTACTATAGTAAAAGATATTCACTATTCAAAAAATTATCTAAATAAAGAACTACCTAGCTCTTTCTCTTCTTACTTTTCTAAGTCTCTTTGCTTTTTTTAGTTTCTTTCTTTGCCACTTCCATCTCATCTGCCTTTTTTTCTTCCATCTTCTACTTGAGCGCTTCATACACTAAATTAAAAAACTTTATTTATAAACATTACTTTTTACTCTAAAGATTATAAAAAGGCTAGCTATGTCCCATCATAAATTATCTAATAGATGGAGAAGATATTTCACACTTATACATTATATATTCTTATCTAACCATTCTCTTATTTCCTCTTCTGGGAGATATCCAAGAAATTCTGATACTATCCTACCATTTTTAAATAATTTGATATTTGGCACACTTGAAATTTCATACTCATAAGATTTTTCAATTGCATTATCAACATTTACTTTTGCAAGAATTAACTTACCATTATATTCCTCAGCTATTTTCTCCATTATTGGCATCAACATTCTACAAGGTCCGCACCATTCTGCAAAGAAATCTACCAGAACTGGAATTTTTTTTGATCTCTCTATTACCTCTTCTTTAAAGTTATTATCATCTACTTCTACATAATTCTTACTTACCATGATAAGTTAAGTGGGAATAAGTATATAAACTTATTCTCTTCTTTTTCTTTCCTTGATATACCAATAAATAATTACAGTTATGCATGATAAAATGATAGTTATTAGTGTTATAATTGGAAGATTTTTATTTATTATTTGTTCATTATTTCCATAAAAGTATCCCAAGAAAATTAGGATTAGTGACCATATTCCTGCACCTAATAGTGTATAGAAACAAAATTTAATTAAATTCATTCTTGAAAATCCTGCTGGTAATGAGATAAGCTGACGAATTACAGGTATTAATCTTCCTATAAATGTCGTTATTTCTCCATGCTTTTCAAAGTAATCATCTGCTTTAGTTAAACTTTCTTTCTTAATGAATAAGACTTTTCCATATTTCAAAATTAGCTTTTCCGTTGTTTTTCTTCCTAAATTTAGGGCGATATAGTAATTAAATAGAGCGCCTATTAAACTGCCTAATAATGACATTAATAAAACAATCCAGAAATTCATTTCTCCTCTTGCAATTGAAACTCCTGCAGGTATTAGGATTATTTCACTTGGAAAAGGAATAAATGAACTTTCAATAGCCATTAAAGTAAGTATACCTATGTAGCCTAGAGAACTAATTGAATTTACTAATAAAGAAATGAGAGATTGAATTAGATTTTCTAACATTTATTTAAATTACTGATTTAATTTATTATCTAAATTTTTATTCTTTGCGAAACTTTCAGCTACTAGCAATGGGAATAAAATTGTTGCATCTCCATGAACCTTTACATACTTGGCTTTTTTTGATATTTTACCCCAAGATACTGCTTCATCTGGTTCTGCTCCAGCATCACTTCCATCAAATTCTTGTGAATTATTTATATAAACAGCATAATCTGCTCCATTTCTATACATATTTGCATTTAAGATACTATGCTTTACAATTCCAGAACCAAGTATTATGACTCCGGATTTTTTGAGCCCAATTGTAGAATCATTTAGTTGCTTTATGTCTTCTGCAATATCAATAAGAAAATCACTTCTCTTATACTTGAAAAAATAAACCATATCTCCAAAACTCCCATCTGTAATTGCTGGACAGTATACTTTAATCTTATTTTTCCAAGCCCAGTAATAAATGCTGTCCTCATTGTTTACTTTTTCTCCAAGTTTCCAAATTATTTCACTAGGTGTTATTATTTGACCTGTCTTTTTTTGATTTTGATATATTTCTTCTAGAATAGGCATTACAAAATTTTCAAATTTAGTATATCTTGAATTTGGAACAAAAATGTTTCCAATTCTATTAATGCCTTTATCTCTTAGTTTTCTACCATCAGCTTTAAAATCTCCCAGAATGAAATCTCCAAGACATTTTATTATGTCTTCCTCAACTCCGCCTGCACTTGTCACTATTACATTTACTTTTTTTTCCTTGGTTAAGTATTTAAATACTTCTCTTAGACCAGAACTAACCATATTTGATGTATACCCTAGAAATATAAATGCGTTATCTTCTATCATATTATTTGTAATTTCTATTGCTTTTGCTAGATTTGTAGCTTGATATCCTGTAAAGTAAAGATGAGAGACTATTTCTTTATAATTAGGTCCATTTGAGAAATCATACCCTTTTATTGGAACTCCCTTTGTTTCATGACTTTTGCGAAGTATATTTTTCCTTGCAATTTTTTCTTTCTCTAACTTAAGTTTAATATCTCTTTTCGACATTATCATAGGCTCTATAAATAAATAGGGACTTAATTTATAAAATTATGTTATTTTTACCAATCTTGATAGAAAAATTTTTAAAATAAAACTTCTTTATTGCTTTGGCATTAGGGAGTAAGAATATAATTTTTATTTCATATTCATTTTTTAAGTAGGATTTACTTTACTTAAAGTGATTAGTTCTTACCTCATTTGCCAAAATATAACCTAAATAAATAAAATCGGAGGAAAATGGCAAAAATAAGTCCAGTATCAATAAAATATATGATACATGCTAAGTTTGAGGCATTTGGTCCAGTTGAGAAACCTGATGTTATTGGAGCAATTTTTGGACAAACAGAAGGACTTCTTGGAAGTGAGTTAGAAATTCGAGATTTACAAAATGAGGGTAAAATTGGAAGGATTGAGGTTGAGACAGAACCATCTAATGGAAAGACAATAGGAAAAATATTTATTCCTACTGCTCTTGATCAATCAGAGACTAGCCTCATTGCAGCAGCCATCGAAACCATAGAGAGAGTAGGTCCTACTGAAGCAAAAATTGTTGTTGAGAAGATTGAGGATGTCCGAGGAAATAAAAGAGAGTATATTATTGAAAGAGCAAAGAAGCTTATGGAATCTATTGATGGTTCTGCAAGTTCTCGAGAAATCTCGAATTTAATTAAAGCATCTTCTAGAATTTCTAAACTACAAGAGTATGGAGAAGAAAAGCTACCTGCTGGAGATCTTAGTGGTGAGGAGATTATTGTTGTAGAAGGAAGAGCAGATGTTATTAATTTGTTAGAGAATCGTGTTTATAATGTAATTGGCATGAACGGAACAAAGCTTCCAAGAGAGATTATTGAACTTAGTAAGAATAAGAAGATTACATTATTTTTAGATGGAGACAGAGGGGGAAGATTAATTGCTAAAAATGTTATTGACAATGCAAATATCGACTTTGTTGCATTTGCTCCAGATGGAAAAGAAGTTGAAGAGCTCAATGGAAAAGAAATTCTTGCAAGTTTAAGGAAGAAAATTCCTTCGCAGGAATTTTCTTCTTCCTATTTCTCAAATACAAGGAATTCTGATGTTCAAAATGAAGATCTTGATAAGAGTAAGATAGATGAATTAATAAAAAAGGTAGAGGATACCGACAAAGTATTGATTTTTGATGCCAATCTCAATTTAATCGGTTCTTTTTCTAAGAATAGAGTTCCTAGAGATATTTTAAGAATTAAAGGAGCCTTCCTAATGATTATTGATGGAAAAGCTACTCCATCTCTTACTAAAGTAGCAGAGAGTTTGGGATGTCGGTACTTGGTCGCAAAGAATTTTACTGAGGATAGTAGCAGCAATATGAAGTTTATAAGCTTTTAATTTTTGATTTCAATGGTATTTTAACAAAAGTTTTTAAATAATTCCTTCATTACTCATTAATGAAAAGAGAGGTTAGTTTTAAGTTATCACTAATTATTCTTATATTAATTTTAGTCCTACTACCTATTACTGTTTATTTTACTTTCTTTTATACTATGAAATGCGAGAATCTCGCCTGCTGGGAGACAAAACTTTCAAGATGTCAAAGAGCTCGTTTTGTAAATGATGGTGTTGATATGGTCTGGAGTTATAGGGTAATAGGTAAGTCTGGAGATAAGTGCATCGTTAAAGCTAAGGTTCTTGATATTAAAAGAGGGCTTACAAGTGTTCTTGTATTAAAAGGAAAGGAGATGACCTGTTATTTACCTCTGACATATATTGATAATCCTGAGAAGAACCCTAATTTGTGTCATGGAGAGTTAAAAGAAGAAATGCAAGCAATAATGATACAAAAGTTACATGAATACATAATTCAGAATATAGGAAGAATCTCTGATAACTTAAAAAATATAACTAATGTAATTGATAGTCAAAATATTAGTAAGTAATAGTTATTTGTATTCCTTGGAGGAAAGGTATAAATAGTTATTTTTGTTTAATTATTTGTAAAAAAGAGGAGTTAAGTTGATAAATAAGGATAATCTTGTTAGGATATGCGCATGGTGTCCAGAAGGCACCACTCTTATTGAGAAAGATAAAAAAACTGGTTTAGATAGAGAGTTAAAAATCAATATGGATAGAGAGGAAATTAGTTTGATTTTAATAGATGAGGGATATACTATTAGTCATTCAATGTGTAACTCTTGTTATCATAGAATTTTAGATACTATTAATTTTAATAAAAATTATGATCTTTAGTCGTTTTTATTGTATTCGTTTTTGTTTATTTTTTAGATATTCTTTTTTTAATTCAAGCAATAGTGGTTTATTTAGTATTGGTTTTGCTCTAAAAATCTTTTCTGCAAATAATCTATTTTCATAGATTTGTTTTTTTATTTGAGATAGTGGTATTATATTTAATTTTATGTTTTTTCCTTCTATTACTTGAGGTTCTTGATTAGCTATTGCTATAACATTGATTTGGTTAAGTAGTACTTCATTACCATTTTTCTTTGGCTTGGTTGTATAATCTTCTACTACAATTTTCTCTTCTTGACTTGTCTCTGTTTTTTTTGAGAGTTTGTTGCTTGTTATTTTTGGCAAGATATAAATTCCCCTAATTTCTTCAAGAAAAGGATCTAACATTCTTATTACTTCTCTCTTTATATTTAATGGCCTGTTGATTACAATTACCCTCACTTCAGCACCTAATAATGCTTTAGGAAGTAAAACTCCTGAACTATTCCCTACTTTTATTGCCCGACGGTAAAAATCTCTTTTAATAGGTTTTTCCATTGTTATAACATTGTTATAACATTATTTAAACTTTATCTTTTTACTCACTTTTTAGTAGTATTCAAAATTGTTATCACCATAAAGTTTATAAATAGTAATGTTATAGAATTTTTAACCTAAATAAATCTAAATACAAAGAATGAAATCAAAGTTATTTTTGGTTTCTTTGACAGCAATCTTAATGGTTGCTATGTTAAGTGCTTTTGCTTCTGCAGCAACTCTTGACATCTCATCACCATACGTACAAATTGATGGACTTCCTGCTACTGGAGCAGTAGCAGTTGTAGCTGGAGATACAGTGTTATTGACTGTTGACTTCACTGCAAATGAAAATGCGAGTGATGTTACAGTTTCAGCTTGGTTCCAAGGCTACAGAAATAATAGAGTTGAGAAAGAATTTGCAGATTTAGTTGCTGGTAGCGACTATAGAGCAAGGCTATCAATTAAAGTACCATCTGATTTAGAGCCTGAAGAAACAATTACTCTTTATGTAAGAATTGAATCAGATTCAGGAAATTGGGAAGATTCATACACTCTAAGAGGACAAAGACAAGCAAACAATTTAGATGTTTTGCTTGTTGATATGGATAGGACTGCTTCAGCAGGTTCATCATTGGGAATTGGTGTTGTTGTCAAGAACATGGGTAGGCATGTATCAGAAGACACCTTTGTAAGAGTAAGAATACCTGAATTAGGTGTTGAGAAAGTGTCTTATTTTGAAGACTTGTACCCAGTTGATAGCTGCAAAAGCGACGAGTGTCAGAGATATGACTCGCTTGAGAGAAAGATATTTGTAACAATTCCTTCAAATGCTAAAGAAGGAATATACAGAGTTGAAGTTACAGCCTTTAATGGAAAGACCCAAACATCTGTTGTTAAAAACTTAGAAGTAACTACTTCAAAGACAGAAGGTAAAGTTATGGCAAATCCAGCAAGCAAAAACTTTGCAGTTGGAGAGCAAGCTGTTTATGAACTTATCCTTGTAAATCCAAGTGATAAGATAGCAATATACAATCTTGTTGCTGAATCTTCTGAACCATTAACTGTACTGCTTAGCGATTCAGTAGCAGTTGTTCCAGCTGGTTCAAGCAAAGTTGTGAAAGTATATGTAACTTCAAATAAAGAAGGAACATTCTCTTTTAGCGTAAGTGCAATATCTGATAACTTCTCTACAAAAACAAATTACGTAGCAGCTGTAAGTGGCAAAGAATTAACTTCAAGTAGCAATATGGTTATTTTAACCATAATACTTGCTATTATCTTTGTCGTACTTGTAGTAATTCTAATAGTGTTGCTGACAAAGAAGCCACAGAAATCAGAGGAATTTGGAGAAAGTTATTATTAATTTTAGCTCTTTTATTTTTGTTTTTCTTTCTCCTTTTTTTATTTTTTATTTATTTCTAGACTGATTATTTTACTTATTCCTTGATTCATACTCACACCATAAAGAACATTTGCTTCTGATATAATTGAATCATTATGGCTTATTATTATATATTGGCCAGAGTGAACATACTTCTTAAATAGGTTGGCTAGTAATTCCGAATTTCTTTTGTCGAGAGCAGCATCAATTTCATCAAGAATATAAAAGTGATATGGTTTGTATTCTTGTATTGCAAATATAAGTGCTATTGCTACAAGGGTTTGTTCTCCACCTGACAAGGATGTAACATCTAAATACTTGCCTTTAGCTACTTTGATAGTAATATTTACTCCTCCTGAAAATATTTCCTCCTGATTTTCGATTTCTAAGAATGCTTTTCCTTTTGAAGATAAATAACTAAAGTTTCTTGTGAATAATTCGTTAATTGAATTAAAAGTTTTCATGAATGTTTTTTTCTTTTTTATGTCTATTTCATGGACTATCTTTAAAATTTCGTCTCTTTCCTTTTCTAACTGAGCTACTTTTTCTGCAATTTTGTCATATTCTGCTTTTACTGAATCATATGTTTCTAAAGCTCTTAAATTTACTGAACCAATTGTAGCAAGACTCTGCTCGCATTTATTAAGTTTTTCTTCAATAATTTGACGACTTCCTTCTATTAATTTGATTTCTCCAAACTGTTTGAATTCTATTTCTAAAGATTCTCTTTCAGCTGAGACTCTAGCCAAATTTATCTTTTGATTATTTATTACTGCATCAACCCTTCCAAGGGCATTCTGTTGATTTATTAGCAATATATTTTTTTGTTTAATTACTTCTTGCATATTTGTTCTTTCATCGAACATTTTTCGAAATCTTTCGTTTAAGGAATGAAGTTCCTTTTCTCTTTGTTCTAGCTTTTGTCGATTATTCTTCAATTCGCTATCAAGTTTTGTAATTTCTTCTGATATTTCTTTTTGACTTTTTATTATTGACCTAATAACATTTTCTATATTTTCTGCTTCTCTTTCTTTGTAAAGTATTGCAGAATCAATATTTTCATCGGTTATAGAGGATATCTCTTGTATTTCAAATATAAGCCTCTGGTATTTTTGTTCAATCTCCTCTCTGTCTTCTATTTTAGACTCTTTTTTCATAATTAAGTCATTAAGTCTTTTTATCTCCTCTTTTACTTCTGTCTCTTCATTTATGAGCTGTTTTAATTTTGTTTTATACTCTTCTACAATTAGAAAGTTTGCTTTTTCATTTTGTAATGAATATAAATCATTTTCTAATTTTGAAATGAATCCTTTTATCTGGTTAATTTCTTCATTTATTTTTGTTATACTTTCATTTAGACTTATTCTTTCTTTTTCTATTTCATATATCTTGGTGTTAAATTGAGTGATTACTTTCGTGATGTGCTCCTGAGTAAGTTTAGTGTGACAAAGCGGGCATATCTCCTTATCCGGAATTTGTAATTTCAGTTTATGGTATCTCTCATGCTCTGAATCTAATGTAGAATATTCCTTTATTAATTCTATTTTCTTATCATTTAATCCTTCGATTTTCTTTGATGATTCATTAATTAAATTTTTAATCTCCTTAATTCTGTCCTCATATTCTTTTAAGTTTTGGAATTTTATAGACAAAGATAGATTGTTAATCTTAATAATAATCTCTCTTGATTGTTCTTTAATTTTTTCAATATATCTTGTTCTGTCGTTTATTCTATTCTTCATTATATTTACTTCATTTGCTAGTTCATTCAGTTTTTCTCTATCCTCTGATAATTTCTCAAGTTCCTCTTTCTTTTTCTTAATCTCTATTTGCCTTTTACTTATTTTTGGGCTTTCTTCTCTTAATTCTTGTATTTCTTTCTTTAGATTTAATAGTTCTGATTCAAGTTCCTTTTTTCTATGTTCATTTTCTACTCGTTTCTTTTCGAAATTTTCTTTTCTTGCAGAATCCGCGGCTATTTTTGCATTTAATTCTGTTATTTCATCATTAAGTTCATCTCTTTCAAATCCGGTAGTTTTCTGTATTTGTTGGTTAATTTCGTTGATCTTTAATTCAATTGCGTTTATTTCAGAATTTAATCTTTCTATCTCTTGTTTTATTTTCTCTTTAATTGATGAATCTTTTTTAATCTCGTCAAGAATAGCTTTCTCTTCTTTAATCTTCTCTTCAATTGATTTTTTAATTAGGGAGGCTTTGCATATTACAATAGTCTTCTCAAGTTCCTTAAATTTTATTGCCTGTTTTCTTTCTTCTTCAAGGTTTCTTAGATATAATGTTCTTTCTCTTAAAACTGCAGCTACTTCTTTTAATTTTTCTTCTGTTTTTTCAATTTCTGACAGCGCCTTTTGTTTTCTTATTTCATAAACTGAAATACCCGCAATTTCTTCTATTATCTCCCGCCTTTCATTTCCATGCATTTTTACAAATCGCGCTATCTCGCCTTGAAGAATAATATTAAATCCATTGGGATCAATTCCTGATCTTGCCATTATTTCAAGTATTTCTTGTCTTGTTTTTGTTTCATTATTTATCTTATAAATTCCAGTTCCGTCTCTTCTGACTATTCTCTTTATTATCACTTCTTCTGTTCCAGTTAGAAATACATCTTCAGAATTATCAAATACTAGTTCTACATAGGCTTCATGACAAGGTTTATGATTTTTCGTTCCCTGAAATATAAGATTTGAGGTTTTTGATGCCCTCATACTTTTTGTACTTAGCCTTCCAAGAACAAAACATAGAGCATCGCTTATATTGCTTTTTCCTGCACCGTTTGGCCCAATAATTACATTAATTCCTTTATCAAAGATTATCTCTGTTTTTGAAGCGAAACTTTTAAATCCATTTAACACCATCTTTTTAATGAAAACCATAGATTAAAAAGGAGAATGTGTTTTTAAAGATTATAGTTTTAAATGAAAGTTAATGATATAAAAAGAGGTGAAATCTATAATAACTTAAATTATGTTAATATTCCTATTCTAAATACTATTCTTTCCATCTTTTTTTATCTATCTAAAAGAGATACTCAGGAGAAGGCTTCTTAGAGAAAGACTAAAGGTTAAATCTCCAGATTGTATTAGTAGTAAATTAATGGATGCTAAATCTGGAATTTTTTTAAATCCATCTTCTTCTAATGGTAGTTTGAATATATTAATTTAATCTTGAAATAACTTTTTTTGAATATTTTTTGATTTCTGGCTTCTAATTGTGGCCCATGATTCTCTAAATATTTCCTTATCTTTAAATTTTTGATAGTTCTCTCTTATAAATTTTCGTGTTATAGGATCAGAAGAATAACCTGATCCAAAATCAATTCCTATTTCTTTTTTTATCTTTTTTATTTCTTCCTCTCTTATTGTTTTTGCTATTATGCTTGCAGCAGATACTGCAATATGATTCTCATCTGCTTTATGCTCACATACTAAATGGACGTTTGACTTAGCTATTATAAAAGTCTCTAAATATCTCTTCCATGAATCGATATTTGTTGAAGGACAATCTATGATTACTTTTATCTTTTCTTTTCCTTTTAAATCACTATTAATTTTATTTATAATCATTGAGGCAGCTATAGCTTCTCTCTGATTTAAATTTAAATTTTCATTATCTTTTCCATCTATCTCGTTTACAGGTATTTTTATAAATTCCCATTTGATAGCTAATTTTTTAATCTCTTCTGCTAGTTTCTCCCTTCTCCTAGGAAATAATTTTTTTGAGTCCTTTACTCCTATCTTCATGAATTCTTTCTCTATATCTTCATTTACTAGA
>JAWAMY010000009.1:0-12450 GCA_038895635.1 Candidatus Pacearchaeota archaeon
GATAATATAATTACCATATAATGAGACTAACTTTGAATATTCCTGAGGTAAATAAAATTAACCTCAGGAAAGCCGTCTTTTTTATTCTTTTTTAAATATTATAGTTCCCTTTAACTCCTTTGTTTCGTATAAAGTCCAGCCAGTGTAACGAGGAAACTGTGTTATATAGTTTGTAATGAAGGCAACAGTTTTATTATTTATTTTCTTTACATATATTCTTCCCAATTTGATTAATCCTTTTTTCATCATTTTTCCAGTTGCAGCTTGTATATTACAAATCAATATATCAGGGTCTTCAATAATCTCTTTTATCATCCCTATATATTTAAATCTATTTTTGTCTTTTTCTATGTGATTTAAAAACTTAATTATATCTTTTTCGCTCATATACACTGGAATTCCGAACCTATCTATTATTGATTTTTTATTAAATTGGTTCTCAATTATTTCTATTGCTTTCTCATGGGTACCTGAAAAAACTTTTCTATCAACAGACTTAAAATTTTCAAGCTCATTAGTTAGATTAATTTTTTTTCCTCCTAATAATTTCCAGTTATCCGTTGTATCCATATTGTTTTTTATACTAATCCATTCATACAAGTTTTCGCCAACATTATTTACGAAACCTGCATCAGGTTCAAAATATAACTTTCCATTTTTATCAAAACTATTGAGTTTCTGACTTATGAAACTTTCAAAAGCTTCATTGCCTCTATTGTTTTTTGCAATCTCTTCAAAATCTGGCATACCTCTATTAATTTTATCTGGGTTTATTCCATTGGCTTCAAGATATGCCCTTGAAAGACTTCTTACTGTGCAACGACAATTGTATCCATTTGGCGGATACCATTCTTTCCAGAATGGATCATCATATCTGCGGATTAGTCCATTCAAAGCACCATGTTCTGGGCGAGTGTTTTTATCCATCACTGCAATGTATTGCCAATATGGAGCAACTCCTTCATCTGCGTCTTCTCTCAATTGCTGATACTTGCCAGCCATCTCAATAGAACGCATATTTTGCCAGTATACAATATCATTTACTTTAAAACCTTTTTCGAGAGTTTTCTGCTTCCATTCTTTAAATGAAAGTCTTTCTTCTTTTGCTTCAACAAGACTTTGTAAGATCTCTTCAATCTGTTCTTCTCTTTCAATTCCTGCAACAGTAAATGCATAGTTTTTCATCTCATCAGGTAGAGTGTTAAATATTTCTTTTTTAATAACCACTTTGTTTTTTAAATATTCAACTTCTTCATCTGCAAAGTCTTTCGTTTTCTCAGTCATTCTCTGTCTTATTGCAGCTTCCCTGCCAATTAAATTTGCTTTTACAAAATATTCTGCAATTTTACTAACCTTAGTTTTATAATCTTCGTTTATAAACAATGTTTTTAGAATATTTTCAGTTGCTTCATCATAATCATTTGAATTTTCAATCGCATTTTTAAGTGCATTAAAAAACTCTTCAAATACATCTTTAAAAGATGTTAAAGTATCACTATATAGTTTTTCAAAAACTTTATCTTCTTTAAAAATTTCTTCATACTCCTCTGTAAAATTTAACTCACTAAAGTTTTTTTTTACTTCATTAAATATCTGAGAATTTATAGCAGTTTCTTGCAAATAAAAATCTTCATCATCAAAGCCATACTGTTTAATGTAGTATGATTTATTAAACTTAATTCCCTGTCCAACAAGTTCTGTATCTCTCTTTGCCTTTTCAAGTTTAAGTTCTTCTTTTTCTTCAAGAACATATTTTGGAAAATCATCTGTATCAAAATTGAGCAAAACAAGTTCTCTGACAAGTTCGTTAATAACTTTCAACTCTCTTTTTTTATCCTGTTCGATAATCTCCCTCTGCACTTCAAGGTGTACTTCTCCTAAACTTCTTGCTCCGCGTTCTCCTTGCTCAGTTGTAAGAGTTTGTCCAAGAATTGCTTTAGAAATTTCGGCATTAAAAAAGTTAAGCATTGTAACAAAAGTGTCAGAACTACCACTTTTATTTACATCTACAATTTTTAATTCATCACCAGTTTCGTATACCCCAACTGCAGTTCTAACCATATCATCAAGCATCTCAAGTTTCTGTCTCTTCCTTCCTTCGTCTTTTTCTTGTGTAAGAAGATACATTAAAACACCACCATATTTTTCAACAAATTCTACCCAGAATTGTATTCCTCCCTTCTTAAAAATAACAGGCCAGAATATTGCAGAAGCAATTCTACGACCGTAAGGATTATTGTATTCAGGATAATTTTGCACAAGAATAACTTTTCTCATATCTACAAGCTCACCACTAAAATTATCTTTACTTTTGAAGCAAAGTCTATTTTCTCCATCAAAGAAAAACCATTCTTGCGGCTTTCCTACAATGCTTTCATAAACAATATAGTTTCCATCTGTTGTGTAATTCTTTTCAAGAACAGAAAAACCATAGTAATAACTATTTAGTATATCATACCGAGTATTTTCAATTTTCATATTAATAAAAACATCTTTAACGAAATCAGCAATTTTTTTATCTTTTCTTGTACTATATGCTGGAATTATATTCCAATCACAGGAAAAAATACCTGCTTCACGTTTTATCATACAACTAAGAAGATGTGAGTCATTACGTAGCTTCCTATATAATGAAATATCCTCTCCTCTTTCACGAAGCACGGGATCGGGATCAGGAAGCATATTTAATATACCTAAATAATTTTTAAAACTTCTTTTCCTTGTATAAAGTTCAACACCTAAAAAATCACTTTTATTTATTTCTTTCATTTTTTCCCTCATTTTTTTTGTTTTTTTATAAAATTTTTTCTAATTTATTTTATATCAATAAATTAAATACTTTTTAAACGATATTTAAAAACTTTTAAATTTTGCCATAATTATATATTTAATTCTATGTAATATAAGGAATTATATAATACTTTTATATTTTATTTAAATATATAGAATTATAAAATTATGCTTTTAATGGCTTTTAATAAGCGTTTAAAAATTTTATCCTAATATTATTCTCTTACTAATCATTTTCAAATATATAAATTTTACATAAAAATTGATATAATTTATTGTATATTAATAAAATACTCTATTTTTGTTATATCCTCTCAAATATTCAAACGATTTTCTTCTTCTCAAGGGAATGAAATTATCTTCAATAATCAAATTTTCTAAAAGTGATAGAGCACCCTCAAGACAATCAGGCCCATCATCATTCACAATAGTAGATGGAAAGAATATCATCTGTTCTATTAAAATTCTCTGATCACTGTTTTGCCTACAAAAGAGTATTCTTCCTCTTTCTATAAGGGGAGAAATCCTCTCTATTCTTTCTTGTTTACTTGTTGTGTGATGAACAAGTCTCAGGGGTAAATAAAAACCTTTTTCTTTTGCAAGAAAATCATATTCTCTTGCTAAAAGAGCCTGAAATCCATTAGACTCAACTCCAACAACTTCTGGTAAAAATTCTTGATATATTATATATGTGGCTTGTAACATAGCATCGATAGATGCTTTCTTTATCCAGGCATTCAGTACATAATATATCATTTTTTCTCTATCAAGCCCAACTGTGATTATTGCCTTATAGTCGCTTTTCTTTTTATCTGTTGCACTTGCATCTATAAACATTGCTTTTCTTAATCTTGTTATATCAACTTCTAAATATTCCCTAAACCATTCCTCCTTAAAAACTGCAACCTCATCATCCTGAGGATTATTCATATATTCCCTGTTAAAAGCTAAAGAACCAATTCTTTCTTTTATTTCTTTTAACGCACTTAGTGGAAACCTTTCTTCCCATAGACTACTTTCTTTTCCATTCTTATATTCTATAGCCCTGTATATTTTTCTTTTCCAACCTGTGTATGGTTCTTCATTATGCAAAAGTATAGTTCCAAGCACACTTCTTTTACGAATAATTGTACCAATTATAAAGAGTGATCCAAAAGGTGCCAGCGAAGGATATATTCCATCAGTAATAATTTTCAATGTCTTAAGAACAACTGAAGGACTTTCTGCAGTTTCATCTTTTTCTATATCATCAAGAATGATTAAATCTGGTCTATGTTGTCTGAATCTAAATCCTCTTACCATCTGTTTTTTACCACGAGCAAAAACTCTAACTCCATTTGCAATAAAATCACTTGCCTCACCTTCTTCGGTTAAAATATTCCCAAAATCTTGCAATATCCTTTGATTAAATTTAAATTCAATTTTTATAAATTCTACAAGATCTGCAGCAAGATCATCTGATTCTGAAACAATAACAATAAAATTTCTTTTTTTAAAAAGAATTGACCATATAATATAACCAAAACTGATATGTGTAGATTTTGCAAATCCCCTCGGTGCCGCAACACAAATAGGTAATGGTACTCTATTCCTTTCGTTTAACATTTCTATCATTTCTCTATGAAATAAAGCAAAATCATGTTCCGCATAATGTGGTAAATATGTTTTAAAGAAATAAAAATAATCCTTTTCTGCTGTTTTTTTTCTTTGTTCTTTTGTAGTTTCATCAAGAGGTCTTATATTTTCTGTTAAAATTGCAAGAATTTCTTCTTTTCGCTTTTTATAGAATGGTATACTTGTAGGCATATACTACCTCTTAAAATTTTGCTTTTCTATATATCCAAAGAATTCTCTTATAATTCTTGAAAATTCTTCTTTACGCTCGGGATATTTGCTTGCAATAAACTCTGCGAATTTTTCCATGCATATTACGGTACTTCCTAATAAATCATCTTCTTTTTCAATTTTTTTTAGTGCCGAAACAAGCTTTGCTAGATTATCCGCTTCTTCAGCACTAACATTTTCAGAAATATCTTCTATTTTCTTTATTATTGCTGCTCTTAGTCTTTCTGCTGCTCCAGCACCAGAAAGCAAATATTTTTTTCTCATTTCATCCCAGGTAAGTTCTCCATAATTTTTCCCAACATTTTTCCATTTCGATAAAGTTCTTTCGGATACATTTAAAATTTTTGATATTTCAGCAAGTGTTTTTCCTTCGAAAACATACATTCTCTGTGCTTCAAGAAAAAATGTATCCATCTTCCCCATTATAATTCCTCTTTTAATTTTCTAAGTTCTTCTTTTATTTTTTTATATTCTTCAAGAGCTTTTTTTAGTTCATTAAACATTACTTCTGCCACATCAATGTTTATATTTTCAACACCAGAAAGTGTTGATACACTATATGAAACATCTTTCGCATAGTTCTCTATTTTTATTTCAAGTTTCCTTAGAATTTCTTCGTTTTCTGCTATCATTCCTTTGATTATTATTTTCCTCTCATTCATTTTCTTTACTCCTATTTAAATAAAAACTTAAGAATTATGCCAGTTATTAAACCTGAAAATGCTCCAGCCAGAGTCGCTGCTCCAGTAAATTTTGCAATAGCAAGTTGTAACTTTTTTATTTCTTTTGTGTGTTCATCCTGCACTTTTTTTATATTACATATTTCTTTTTCAATGCTTTGCTTCTCAAAATTCTGCGTGTCCCTAATAAATACAATATTTCTTTTCATAAAATCTTCAATATTCTCAAGGGTTGCATTTAATTTAGTAAACGATTTTTCAAATAATATTTTTAAGTCTGTAACAGTAACATTTAACTCCTTAACTTCCTCCTGAAGTTTTTCAACATCTTTTTTTAAAACTTCAAATTCTTCTCTTGAAACAGATTTTTGCATTAATTTGCCTCCTAAAATCTACTAAAAGCTAATTGTAATTCCAACCGATAAAAAATCACCCGATAAAATTGTATTCAGTCCAAAATTTTCATAAACTCTATAACCTATAGAAAAATATGTATCAATTTTACTTCTGTAAAAATTGTATCCTACACCTAAACCAAAGGTAAATTTTGGAAATGAAAGAGGTAAAGAATAATCCTGCTTATAAATTTTAAATTCTATGTTATCAAATCCTTGTCTTTTTAATACTGGTTCTGAAAGAATTGTATTAGTATATTCATTGTATAATTTGAGATATACTGTATATAAATTTGTAATCACATTCGTTTTTACCAGATTAGGGTTGAAACGCATAATTGATATAATATTTGTCTTTGTAATTATTCCAGGTCCATCACTGTTTCCAACAATATTAATCTTATTACAACTTTTTTTCCCCCATAACCAGTAACCACAAACTAATCCAAATATTATTCCGGAAATAAAGAAAAAAGAAAATAAAAAAATTCTCATTTTTCAAACTTCTTATACTTCAATTCTGCAATTTCTACAGCTTTATCTAGCCAGATTGATATATCTACTGGTAAAAAAATCAATACAATAAACCCAGCAGCAAGAATAAGACAAACAACATGTTTAATTTCAAGCTTTTCTTTAAAGAAAAATGCCATCAAAGTTAATCCTAAAATAACAAAAATTGTAGATAATATCTTTGCAAACAAAGATAAAGGTTTCCCTTTAAATTCCATTATGAAACCTCCTTAAATTTCCAGAATGCTCCTCTACGAAGAGTTACTTCTGCTACTTCTCCAATATCAAAGTAACTTATAAATTGATTAAAATCTTTATCAAGAATCGTAATACACCCGTGAGACCAATCCCATTTCCAACCGCCCTTGTGAATTAAAACATATGTTATTATCAGTTTGCCTCCATGATTTGGATTTGGCACAAGACTTTTGAGTATAAACGCTTCTTCTGGTAAATCTTCTTTTCTCTTAACTACGCCATACTCTTTGTTATATAACCAGAGAGCCTTTCCATTATTTTTTTCTCTTATACCGCAAATTGCAAAATAAGAACCTTCAGCAATTATTCCTCCTCTATAGGATGAGGTGTGATCTGTATTTACCTTTCCTGAAACAAAAAGTGTTTTTAAATTTGAATCTGATAAGATTAAAGTTGAATCATATTTATCGCCATTTCCCAGAATTATTGGATTTTCTATATCTCCACGAACTATTAAAATTTTTTTCATTTTTTTACCCTGATATATTATGTAAGCACATATAAAATTTTTTAATCAAAATATGAGAAAATTTTTATGATTTGAGAATTCTATAGATTTGACTTTTTGAGAGTTGATACTTATCTGCTAAATCTTTAATACTAACTGAATCAAAGAAATCTTTTTTTATCCTTTTATTTCTAAAATATATATTACGACATGGAATATATATTTGTTCCCCTGAAAAATACCATAAAAACTTTAAAAGACTATCTTTACTTAAAGTCTCTTCCAGGATTCTTAAATTGTTCAATCGTTTTCTTAATTTCTTCATCGGTAATTTTTTTCCTTTTCACATAGTTTTCGAACTTCTGTAGATATATTTTTCTACCACCTATTTTTTTTATAATATCTTCTATTTCTTCTTCAGAAAGAAATATTTCAAACTCTTTTATCATTTCACTCATTTCCGCTCTCCAATCTTCCACAAACTCGAACTTGCCTGTTCAAGAATCTCAATTAATGCAATCCCTTCTCTGATGCTTAAATTTTCATACTTCTTACCGAAAAGAATCGCTGTAAAATAGTCCAGAGATTCATATTTACTTATTAAATTATCTGAAAAAACCTTCTCAATAAGCATTTTAATATATTTATCTTGCTTTTCTGTTACCATTTTTATTTCTCTTTTGATTTTATCCTATCTTTTATTATTCTTATTAACTTCCCGGCTTCCTTTTTGTTTACTTCATATATATTATATATTTCTTTATGCAATATTTGTGATATATATTTCTCTTTATTATATATAATTCCATATTTATTAAGTAGTTTTTTCAAATATTCTATCTGTTTTTCAGTTATTAACTTTTCTCTATTTAAATTCTTTTTAAAAGTATTTTTAATTATTTTTAATAGTTCTTGATATTGTTTATAATTTAATTCTTTACTACTCCCAACCCCGAAATTTCCCCATAAAATTGTTCTATATACTTCATCATCTATACCATATTCTTTTAATAATATATGTATTCTTGCATATTCTTTTCTACTTAACATATCTATTTTACCTTACATTAAACTAACTTCCTAACTTTCAACTTTCAACTTTCTAACTTTATTTTTTATGAGATCTGTTTTTTTTGTTTTTCTATTTCCAAAACTTTCTCTTTTTTAGTTTCATACCAGAATGTGTCTTCAACTATCCTTTTCGCTTTTACAGCAGCAAGTTTTGCATCATCCCAGTCCTTCATTTCCTCTTTATTTACCTCTTCCTTAATCCTTATAGCTTCTGTAAATCCAAGTTGTTTTAATAATTCAAGAGTTGTTTTAGATATACTTATTTTTGTCGATTTTCTATATCCAAACATTCCCCATTGCAATTCAATTGTTTTCTTATCATCTGCAAATATTTTCGTTTTATTCAATTCTGTGTATGCAAATATACTTTCTGCCATTTGATTTACTTCTTCAAGTATTTCTTCACATTCTTTTTTAGCCTTTTCTTTTAATTGTATTATTTGTTCTTCAATGTCAGCGTTAATTTTGTCAATAATAATCTGCTTCTTTGCTATCTCAAGTAGTAGAATATCCACATCATCAAGCGATTGCACAGGGATAAGTTCTTTTTTAATCTTTTCTCTTGCCATATATATCTCCTATTGCTTTAATTCTTCAACATACATCTCATCAAGCTCATCTACTATCTTCTTTGCATAGTTTCTTACTTTTAAAATTTTGTCTTTTAAAGATTCTTTTATATCTTCTTTTGTTAGAATTTTTATAAGTTCAATAAACTCAAAAAGAAATTCTTTAAATTCTCTTTCAAGAAGTTCTTTTTCTCTATATCTTTTTTCAATTTTTTGTGTCATATAATACCTCCTATGCAAGTATAAGTTTTTCTGCAGCTTTCTTAATTACAGAAATGCTAATTTGTGTCTTGTTATAAAACGCAACTCTCTGTGCCATAATTAGCAATTTTGATAATGCTCTTGCATTTCCTTTTGTTATAGCAAAAAGCAAATTCACTATTTCATCAGACAAATTTTCTAATACAGTAGAAGTTATTGCTTTAACATCATCTTTATTAAGAGATTTTACCTTCACATGATACATTCTTGACGAGATTTGTTTATATTTGTCATTCGTTCCTGTAATATTGTAAATTAATCTATCCATACCAGCCAGAACAACTGGAATCTCAGCTTTGTCGTGTATTCTTCGTAATATATCGAGCGCTTTCGTAGGGAGATATTCTGCTTCATCCACAATGATCATTCTTTCACTGCCCTTTAGTTTTGCAATTATTGCCTTTTCTAATCTATCTTTTCTACCTTTCATTTCAATTCCCAAAGCAATTGCAAGCTCCTCAAGAATTGTTCCAACAGTGTATGTTGGATCTGTTTCAATCAGTATTGCGCTCGGATTTTCTTCCAGGTATGCTTTCAAACTTACCGTCTTCCCTATACCAGCATCACCAGTGAAAACAACAATCTGGGCATCCGCTTGCGCTATATTCATAACATAACTCATCTGTTCATATACACTTGTTCTTACAAATGTAGGTTTTTTGATTTGCGTTAATGCCTTTTCTTTTTCTCTTTCGATAACTGCTTTAATTTTTTTTGCTATTGCCTCAACATCACCAGTATATTTCCCGGAAAGAACGCTTGAAAGTGCTGCTGGTGATATACCAGCCATAGTCGCTAGTCTTGATTGACTGAATGTAGGATCGACTTTTTTAATTGCGTTCAAAAAACTTAAAACTTCATTTTTAAAATTTTCTTGATAAGTTTGTTCTTCTAAATTGACAACTCTTTCTTCCATAACTACCTCCTATTCACCAAAATCTTTTAAATTCTCCTCCCATTTTTCAATATTAGAAGAAGAATTTATAAGATTTCGGTTCTTTTCAAGTTCAGTCTCAATAGTCGTTTCTATAGCATTCAGATCTCCTTTCGCTTTATACAATTCTTTTGTTAACTTAGATATCTTTTTCTTTAACCCACCAATTTGACGATATTGATTTGAATCTTTTGCTTGCGTAAGCACATCAAATGTAGCAGGTATAACTCTATTCGCTCTGAATAGCACTCTCCCTGCTTTGTCAAGCACAAAAATATGAGTAAAATCCGAAGGATTATATGCAATCATTACTTCTCTATTGAGATAGAATGTATTCATTAATCCCATTTCATCTCTATACCACCATTTATTCCATTTGATACCTTGTCTCTGTACTATTCTTTTTTCTCTCATCATTAAAATTATAGCTAAATCTTTTTCAGAAACATATTTACACTCAACTGGCCTTTTATTAATAAGTTCTTTGTATACCTCATCCGGTGTTTTCCCATTCATTTCTTTTCCAGTATGTGGTAGTGAATTATATTCTTCCATCTGCATCTTAAACATTTCAAAAACTTCTGAAAGAAGTGGAATATTATTTTCATTTTTAAGAACATTTGTAAGATTTTCTGGTTTATTCTTAGCATCTTTCCCTGTGTATGTTATCATTCTACGAGAGAAATAATTATCTATTGTTCCCCAGAGCCTCTCAATAGGCTTAGCCTGTGGATTATATGCTATTGCAAAGTGAACTTTTATGCCAAGTCGGCCATATAGACCTTCTACCATTTTTTCACTTTCTTCAGAAGCAAATATTTTTGCAAATAGTTTTCTTGAAAACCCAAGAGTCTGCTTATTCTTAAAAGCCTTCCCATTGTCAATCAGAATATGATCAGGAATTAAATTTTTATTCCAGCAAATAGCATTTTCTAATGAATTACTTATTAACTCAGTATTTTCAGTTGTATGTATAGCAAATCCCATAATTTTTCTTGATGCTGCATCAATCCAGCCGACAATTGTAGGCCTTATTACTTTACCACTTCCAAATAAATCATCTTTTGCAAAGAAATTAAATGTATGTCCATCTGCAAACCATAATTGATTTGGGAATATTTTGCTATAATCTCTTTCAATAGAAGGCAATACTTTGTTGCGAAATGCTTCCTTCCCTTCTCTTGTTAATATTTTTATGCTTTCTGGAATAGACTTTATAAATCTTGCGAAAGTAAAATAACTTATTGTTCTTCCTGTATCATCAACAGCAGTATATAGATTTATACGACGCATCTTTGAAAACTGTATGTATTTATAAAAAAGATATCTAACTGACATACCATGCGGCTTGCAATATTCTTTAATTATGTATTCCTTCTCTTGTTCTTTTAGTTTTGTTTTCCCTTCTCGTTTACCATATAAAGGTGCTAAAGACGCTATATTTTCTCCCGAAAGATTATATCTCCTTAACCACCTGTTTATTGTTCTTGCTGATGGGCATCCTAATTTCTGAAGTAATTCTTTGTCTATTTCTCCACTCTTAAATTTTTTCAAAAACAAATTCAAAACTTCTTGTTTTGTTCTAAATCTATTTCTCTCATCTATTATTTCTTGTTTTAAATACTGTAATAACTTATATCTATTGTATGCTACTTCTCTTTGCCATTCTTTCAAATCTCCAAGACTTTTTTTCAATTCTAATGGTAGGTCTTTCGCACGATACTCAAGAACTTGTTTCTTTAATTCTTGTGGTAAACATTCAATCGGATAAACAATTATCTTTCCACCGCGTCCAACACCTTCAATAGTTTCACAATATAATCCAAGTTTTGCAATTCTCTTCTTTGCGCCTTCACAAGTTATGCCCCAAATTTCAGCAAGTTCTTGTCTAGTTGTATAATTTTTATACATTACTCACCCCTAATTATTACCAGGGCGAGCTAAAAGCTCACCCCAGTAGGAGGTAGTTTTTCACTACTTCGAGTCAACCGGAGGATTGACTTGTCTATAAAATTCTTTAAGTTCTTTTAAAAATTTCTTGTTTACTCTCTTGTGTTTATATAACCAAACCCTTATTTCCCATATTTTTTTTATCAACCAACATGCAATCTCTTCAATAAAATACTCAAGTCCATATCCTCCGTTCATTATTCCCTCCAATTTTCAAGTTTTGTAGCTATATCATGTCCTGTTAATTTAGATATCTCTTTCATAGCGTATTCCTTAACTTGCAAAATTTTGATTTCAGTTGTAAACTATAATTGTCGAAAAAAATATTACGCCGGGCTTCCCCTCCCTCAAGTGGTAAGCCCGACATTTACCGTTTACGGCAAGTTTTTATACTTGCCCGTGCTTTTTTTCGCACGGCCGTTTTTTTTAACTAAATTTTGCTTTTGCCGATAAAAATATAGCCATAAATAGGCTATATTACTAATATCGGCTATATTATAGACTAAAATAAACTATTTGTCAAGAGTTTTTTATAATTTTTTTAAAAAATTTTTTATGGTTTTTTATGATAGGTAAAAGATTAGAAGAAATAAGAAAAATATTTAGATTATCTCAGAAAGAAATAGCTAAAAAATTAAATATACCACAAAGAACATATAGTAATTATGAAACCGAAACTAATAGAATTCCTTCTGAAATTTTACAAAATATTGCTAAATTATTTAATATAAACCTT
>JAWAMY010000010.1:0-12273 GCA_038895635.1 Candidatus Pacearchaeota archaeon
GGTAATGCTAACCATATAGCAATACTACCTGTATGCCTGGGGCCAAAATAATTTAATCCTCCAATTAGTAACAAGAAACCTATTGTATAGGTCACTAACCAGTTTCTTTGAATACCAAAGTAGCTCATAGCAGCATTACAACTTAATGCTGCAGTTACAATAAAATTAGCTGCCAAAAGTAAAGCCCCTACTACGCCAAGTAAACGACCATGGGCTTTAGCAGCAGAATAGACGCCACCTCCTTCGGGGAAGTTCCTGCATACCAGTATATAATTATAACCTACTAAAGCTGTGAGTAATGAAACAGCTATAATTATGGGGAATGAACTGTATCCTGCAAAGAAGAAGGCAAGACCTGTTACGTAAGCTTTACTTGTTCCCCAATCACCATAAAGTAGCGCAGCCGCTCTTATCCAATCTACATTGCGGGGTCGATATTGTAGTTTTGGTTCCATTAATTAACTTTGTTAATAGATGAGCAAAAAGATAAATTTTCTCGTATTAAATCTCAAATATCTGATAGAATTTCCTCTATAAATAAAGAACTAGATAATCTAATAAATCTTGCTAAGAGCGAAAGAGAGAATAATAATTCTTAATTATTTTATTATCTTTCTTAAAGCAGGATGCATATCAATTGAATGTTGTTTCGCAATATTTTCATAGAATTGGTGCATTATCATTACTACTAATAGTATTGAAGTTCCAGATACAAGTGCTCCAATAACATTTGTTAATCCAGCAATTAGACCAATAGTTGCAGCTCCCATAATAGTTAATGGCATGATATATCTATTTAGCACCGATTCTAAGATTCTCTCGTCTTTTCTAAATCCTGGGATTGTTAATCCAGAGGCCATTATGTTTTTTGCTTGACTTTGAGCGTCCATTCCAGATGTTTTAACCCAAAAGATTCCAAATAATACTGAGAAAGATATGTAAAAGACTACATGAAAAAATACTCTTATTGGCATATCCCATGTTAAGCTATTTGTTACAATAGCAGTAAATAAGTCCACTCCAGATATCCAATATACCAATCCAGAAGTTGGAACATTTCCAGAAAATCCTCCAAGAATTGTTGGCTTTCCTGCCCATTTTTCAAGCAATCCTGCCCCTAATTGTAGATTGGCTTCTAAAGCAGAGACTAATATTACTGGCATTACTGATGTATAAAAGAAAGCTAATGGCCATTTTATTGTATATCCTCTTATTCTATCAAATGAAAGCGGAATTTCAATTTTCAAAGATTGAGCCCAAACTATCCCTAAGAAAATTAATAATGTAACTATAATTGCACTTGCAGCTAATATTGCACCTTGAGTGTTTCCATTAATCACTGAAGCAATTAATACTAAAACTCTTCCACTCGGTTCAAATCCACCTCGAGAATTAATAAACTGAAATAATGTTGTAAATATTCTTAAACTAACTCCTCCAGCAATGAATAACGAGACTCCAGAACCAAATCCCCATTTTGTTGTTATCTCGTCCATAAAGACTATTGCTAGTCCTCCTAAACATAGTTGTAATATTACAATCCATGCATATCCTGGAGCAGCTTCTAATCCTTTCATAAGAACGTATATACATGCTTCAAATATTATGAAAAAGAATACAAGTAATTTTTGCAATCCCTGAAAATATTTTTTTCCTTCACTTTTTGTTAGGTCTATATTAAGAATTTTTGCTCCAACTAACAGCTGTAGTATAATAGAGGCCATTACAATTGGACCTATTCCAAGAGAAATGATACTTCCAAAATCAGTTCCAAGTATTATTGCAAGATTATCAAATCTAGATAATGCATTGTTAGTCAAACCATATAGAGGTATATTTGCTAAAATAAAGAAGAGTACTAAAACAATAATAGTCCACTTCGCTTTAACCCCAAAACTTAATTTTTTTTCTGGGGGATGGGATACTTCTGGTAATAACTTCAATATATTTTTAAGGTCCATTATTCTTCTTCTTTTCTTTTAATTATAATCTCTCCGCCAGCTTTTTTTACTTTTTCAATTGCAGATTTTGATGCACTATAAGCAATTATCTTCACTGGAGATTTTATTTCTCCCCTACCTAACACCTTCTTATTTTCTAAGTTAATTTCTTTTTTTTCATTAATTATCTCAGATATTTCATCTAAATTTATTACATCATAATTTTTTTCTTTTGGATTCATTCCTTTTTTTCCAAAGTATGGTTTTGGTAGATTTAAAATTAATGTCTTTTTATGGTCTGCTCTCTTTCCAGTTCCAGCCATCCCGAATCCGCCTCTATGTCCACTTCCTCTTGCTTTTTTCTTAAAGCCTCTTCCATGAGTGTGGCTGCCCCTCATTCTCGAAGATTTTTTTCTTTTTTTCTTTACCATTTTAAATCATTCTTTTAATTAACTCATTTATTTTTTCTTTGTGATCTCCTAAAACTCCCTTTGGAAAGTGACTTTTTGTATCAATCCCTCCTCTTGGCGGATGTAATGCAAAAAATGGCCTTATCTCTAATTCTTTAATTTGTTTTTTATTCCATATTTCTTCAGCAATTCTTTCAAGATTTACCTTTTTATTTTTATCGACTATCTTTGCTCTTTTTTTTACTAATTCTATAAGGGTTTCTTTATCTATTTCTCCATAAGCAGAAAAATTTCTAATTTTTTTTATCATTCCCATTAACTCCTTTCTTTCACCATTTATTAATGTACATGAATATTTTCTTGGTAGGTTTAATCTTTTAAAAGTCTCCTCTATTTCTTTGTTTATTTCAACTTTTCCTTTTATTCTTATTATTGCAATAATCATTTTAGCTTTTTTAATGCCTCCATTATTGCTCTTGCATAGTTTATTGTTGTTCTCGTTTGACCGAATGATTTACTATAAATATCTTTTATTCCTGCTAGCCTCAATATTTTCTTTCCCTCATCTCCAATAACTAGTCCAGTTCCTTGTGGTGCAGGCATAAGAACGATTCTACAACTACCGCATTTTCCTTCAACTTTAAAAGGGATACTATGCAATTCTTGAGAACTTCCTTCGAAACTTCCAGAACCTCTTTTCACTTTTATTATCGATAGTTTTGCTTTTCTTATTGCTTTTTCCCTTGCAGGCAATGTTTCTTTTGCTTTTCCAATTCCAAATCCAACATGTCCGTTTTTGTCTCCAATAACTACTACTGTTGAGAATCTTATTTTATTACCTTCTTTAGTTTTCTTCTGAGATTGTCTTAAAGCTCTTCTTTTTCCACCTCCGAATTTTCCTTTTGATTGCCCAGCAAATAACACATCTGCTTCGACATCAATTAGCCAGTCTACTATTTCTGGTTCAAGTATTGGTATCTTTTTTTCAAGAATCTCGTCTATGTCTTTTATTTCTCCTTTTTTTACCTTCTCTCCTAGTTTGGTCTTTGGCTTCCATGCAGCAAGTTTCTCTTTATTATTGATAGTTTCTATATTTTCCTCTATCTCTATTGGAGATTTTATTTCCTCATCTTTGTTTTTCTTAGTGCTCATTTTATCTTAGATATTATTTTTTTAATTGCTTCTTGAATATTTATTTTCATATGTTTTCCTTCTATTCTACTTTCCTCAGGAAAAACTTTTTCATTATAGGCAATATTGACTCCTGCATCGACTAAACCTTTTAATACTGCATATACCCTACTTCCTTTGACATTTCTTGATAGTCCTATATCTAATATTACTTTTTCTTTTTTTCTCTTCTCAATTATCTTTTTCCCCGCAAGGTAACCTGTTAAATAAGCGGCAGGAATTGATTTTAAACTTCCACTTGCTTCTTTTGGCCAGCCCTCATCAATTAGTCTTTTTGAGCTAATTCCAAAAATAGGCTTATCTTTTGCCTCTTTACTTTCTACATATTGGACATAGATATACTTATTCGATTTTCTTACAACAACTCTTGGCGTTCCTCCTTTTAACATTCCCATTCTGACTTTGTAATCTGTCTTTCCTTCTCTTCTTCTTTTGTAAACTGTTTTTTTCATTTTAAACTAAGCTTTCCTTTAAATGCCTTTTACTTTTGAATTCTTTCATTTTTATTCTTCTTCTTAATTCGTAATATTTATCTCTACTTATTTTGTTTTGATTTCTAAGTTCCTTTAAGTATTTTCTTAATTTTCTCGTTAGTTTAACATAATTCTCTTTTCTTTTCTTTACTCTTATCTTTATTTTTCCAGCTCTTCTTCTTGTTTTCCTTTTTTGCTTCTTTTTTCTACCTTTCTTAGGAGCGATTCTTATTGCACCATCTTTTACTAGATCTCTTATGTCTTGTTTAGTTATAGCTTCTTTAATTTCGTCTATCCTATTTGGATCTAGGATTACTCTTTCTTTACCTAATTTTAATGTTCTAGCAGCGAGATCTTTCTTTTTTTTAAGATTCATCTTTTCTCTCCTTTATTCATTTCCTTTTTGTCTTTATTTTCTTCTAATAGGATTTCACTATCAATATTTAAAATCTTAATATTTCTCTCTTTTGCTAGTTTAATTAATTGAATCTTTTTTTTCATACCTACTTTTCCAAGAATAACTTTTTTATTTTCTAATTTTTTCATCTCTTCTAAATTTCTTACAAATATCACTTCATCTCCATTAATTTTACCCCTCTCATTTTTATTCTTCCTATATCCTATTGATACTACTGATGGATATCCAGCTCTTCTTTCTCTCATTTTATTATGCCTCCCTCTTGGCCTTCTCCATTTTTGTAATTTCTTCCTTTTTTTACCAAGTCTAAGATACTGAGTTGTATTCCTTCTTAGAAATTTTTTAACCATTATATAGCCCTCCCCGCTTTTTCAATTATATAAATTCCATCTTGGAACTTTCTTCTATCTCTATTTCTTATTTTTGTTGCTCTCTCAATATTTGCTGCAGTTTGCCCAGCAATCTCTTTGTCGTATGACTTGACAGTTATTATATTTTTTTCTACACTTACCTCTGCTCCAGGAATTATCTCACTAATTCTGGGTTTTTTCTCTCCAAGAAAATTTTTTATTAGAATGATTCCTTTATCTTTTTGAACTTCAACAGTAATTGGAAAATGAAGATAAGCTATCTCAAGTTTGTAAACATATCCTTCATTTAGTCCTTTAATTATATTGTTAATGTGCGCTTTTATTGTCATAATAATTTTCTTTTCTCTTTTTGTTGCCTTTTTTGATTCTAATATCAAACTATTCTCTTCTTTTCTCACTTCTATGTTCTTTCCTTTTATACTTTTTACAATCTCTTTTTCTCCTTTCCTTATTACTATATCTCCTTCTATAATGTCAAATTCAATTCCGTTTGGAAAATCAATTCTCTCTAATATTGCTTTTTTCATTAGAAGAAATACGCAATAAGCGCTCCTCCTATTTTGTTTTCAATAGCTTGATAGTGTGTCATCATTCCTTTATTTGTAGATATAATAATAATTCCCATATCTTTTGCAGGTAAATATCTCCTAATATACTTAAAAATGCCGTCTTTCTTTACATTATATCTTGGTTTTATTGTCTTACACTCATGCAACTCTCCAATACTGATAATCATATTTCTTCCATCAAGTTTAAACTCTTTTATGTAATTGTGTTCTTTTGCTATCTCCATTACTTTTACTAACACTTTCGAGAACCTTGTTACCACTACTTCTTCTTTTCCGCTTCTTTTTGCATTCATTATTTTATTCAATGCATCTGAAATTATGTCTTGACTCATTTTCTTAAGAATATTTTTTAAATCCTATTTCCTCTGCAATTTCTCTAAAACATTGTCGACAGTAATTTAGTCCATATTGACTGACTCTTGCTCCTATTCTGCCACATCTCTCACATTTATATCTTGCAATTCCTATTTTCCTTTCTTTTGGTTTGTTGTGCTTTAAGAATCTTCTAGCTATTGCAGGTTTACTCTTCAATTGATTATACAATTTTTTCCAATCACTAGCAGTCATCTTAATTAACCTCCACTTTAAATTTCTCTTCCACGAATTTGATTATTTCTTCTCGCGAGACATTTTGCTTTATTGGTATTTTATTACATTTTCTTTGCCTCATTTTAACTCTTTTACCTTTCCTTGAAAAGACTACTGTAACATTAAGACCAAGCATTCCAATTTCTCTATCATACTCTTCTCCAGGAATTTCAATATACTCTTCTATTCCAAATGAGAAATGATTCTCTGCGATCTGCTTTCTTTTTAATTTCTTGTCTATTGCAGCCAATAACCTTTCTAAAAGGTTAATTGCTTCTTTTCCTCTTATTGTAACCATACATCCAACCTCCATCTTTGGCCTTATCTCAAAGTTAGGTATTCTTCTAACCGTTTTTCTTTTAACTGGTGTTCTTTTTGAAATCTTTTTTAATAATTTCATTGATTTTTCAAGATTTTCTTTAACTCCTCCACAAGATAATATTACTTTTTCTATCATTACTTCTCTTATTTTATTTGATTCATTTTTCTTTTCTTCCTTTAATTTTTCCCTCATATTCTTGTCCATTTTATCCTACCGCCATTAATTCAGAAATTTTAGTTTCATATTCTTTTTCTCCACTTCTTACTAATGCCTTTTCATTTTCTATCTTAATTATTTCTCCTTTATCTCCAAAATGCTTTCCTCCTATAACAAGAACTTTAGCTTTTTCTTTTATCTCAATTATTCTTTCAATCTTCCCACTATTAAGATTTAATTCTATAGAGTCGCCTATCTTTGCTTTTGATTCATTCAATACATTTCTTCCATCATTAAGATTAATTTGAGTTTTATTTCCCTTTAGCTTTTTTCTACTAATTATTTTACAAATCTTTTTTTCTGCTTCTTTTTCACTAATTTCCTCAAGAAGAAATTTTCTATTCTCCCCTATTATTAATCTATAATGTGTATTAATCTTATTTAATGAAATCGTATCAAATAATTGTATTTGCCTATTTTCTTCTTTAACAACTCTTTTGTTGATCATTATCTCTTTTTCATGTAATATTCTTTTCAATTCCCTTCGAGTATTAACTATTTTAAGGATATCTCGCATTACAATTAGTAATGGTATCCCATTTTGATGGTTATGACTAGGTACAATCACATATTTTGTTCCTTTCCTTTTAACTGGCCATTTTTTTCCTACATTCCTTCTTGTTAGATGCATTTACTTTTTTACCTCCTGTTTTTCACTATCATTTTTAGTAGGAACTCTATTAATAAGTGCTATTCTTTTTTTATCTTCTAAGTTTAGTTGATATATCTGTACTTTTGATGGGGAGAAATAAACATTAACTTTTGTTCCATCTTTCTTCTTTTCTGAAATTCCTTCAATTGCTATTCTATTTCTCTTAACATCTACAAGTATCACCTTACCAGTCTTTTTCTTAAATTTACCTCTCATAACTTTTACTTCGTCTCCTTTTCTTATTGGTAGATTTCTCTTTGAATATTTCTTTCTTAGCTCTTTTGATAGATTAGCACTCATTATCTTTCTTTTAATATTTATTGGAGCATTAGCTAAGAATTTTCTTTGTTTTCTTCTTTGTTTGCTACTCTTCCAACAAGCTGAAAATTTCTTTTTCATTTTAAACTACAATTTTTGCTATTTTTGCAACAGAAGGCCATCTCTCTAATACCTCTCTTGCTATTGGTCCTTTTATCTGAGTTCCTTTTGGATTTCCTTTTTCATCTTTTAGTAAAGCTACTGCATTATCACTAAAAGCTATTCTCTCTCCATTCAATCTTCTATATGGTCTTTTTTGTCTTATTACTACTGCATCAAATACTTGTCCTTTCATGTCTGGTTTTCCACTTCTTACACTTACTTTAACCCAGTCAGCAATCTTCGCAAACTGTTGTCTTCCTTTAGTTGTCTTTCCTTTTTTTACAGAAACTATTTTTACAATATTAGCTCCACTATTATCTGCTGCATTAACAATGCTTCCAATATTTAATCCTCTTGTTCCTCTTGCACTAATTGCTTTCATTTTCTTCCTTTTCTTTAGCGTTTATTGATTTTTCATTAACATCTCTTATTTTTTTAATAACTACAGAGTGTATTATCTTACTTAATGGACGACATTCTTTTACCTGAATGTAATCTCCAATATTAATTTCATCTTTCATAGATTCAGGAAGTCTTGCATGAATTCTCGTCTTTTTCTTCATATATCTTTCATATTTTCGTACATAGATCATTCTCTCAAATTCAATTACAACTCTCTTCTCAAATTTTCTTACAACATATCCTTCAAATTTTCTTCCTCTTAGACTATATTTTTCATTAGAGTGGATACTATTCAAATTTACTTCTTTCACTTTTCCTTCTCTTTCTTTTTTCTTCATTTTATTTGCCTCTAATTTAGATTATTGAGCTATCGTGGAATCCAAGTCTTTCTAGTGTTTGTTTTATCTTTCTTCTATGGTCTCCTTGGAGTTCTATTTCATTTCCTTTTATTGTTCCTCCACATCCTAGCTCTTCTTTGAGCTCTTTTGCTATTTTCTTTAGGTCCATTCCTTTGTCAAAACCTGAGATAACTGTTGAAAGTTTTCCAAATTTCTTCTTTACAACAGTTACTTGGATTCTCTGTTCACTTTTAGCAATTTCTTCACAGACACAAGCCTGCTTCGGTAAACCGCATTTTGGACATATATCCATTATGATTTGTTATTTTCTTGATTTTGTTTTAACATTAACAATCTTGCCATTGTTTTTTTTAATTCATTTATTTTAGTTTTTCCTCCTTTACTTGCCGTTATTCTTGCTTTTATTAACTCTAATTTTACTTCTTCTATTTTACTATCAATCTCACTTTTTGTCAATTTTGACATCTCTTTAAACTTTTTCATTTTTCTTTCCTACCTTCTTTTTATTATTTTTGGTTTCATTATTCTTATTATCTTTATCTTCTACTATCAATCTCTTTTTTTCAAGGATTATATGATCATGAATTTTTGCATCTGGGTGTAAAATACTTACACTTATTCCTATTGTTCCCGGTCTTGTTTGTGCAACTGAGAAAGCTCGATCTACTACTTTTGCACTATCTCCCACTTTCTTTAAGTATCCTTTTTTAAATCTCCATTGCTTAGCTCTTGCACTTGGTAACTTCCCAGATAATTTTATTTCAGCCCCAAGCGCTCCATTGTTAATTATATTCTGCAACAGTTTGTAAGCAATTATTTTAAATTTTGTTGGACCGCCTTTCTCAAGATTAATTGCTATTTCATCAGCAACTGTTTGAGCGTCTAAAATAGGATTTTTTATTTCTTGAATATCTATATGGGGATTTTCAAAGGAAAATTGTTTTTTTAATATCTCAGTTAATCTTTCAATCTTTTCTCCACCACGACCTATTATCATACCAGGCTTTGCAGTAAGTATTATTACTTTTTCTCCTATAGGCGTGTATTCAATTTTAATGTTACTAATCTTTCCTTTTCCTAAATAATCCTTTACAAATTCTTTTATTATATATTCTTCTTTCTTAAATTTTACAAATTTTCTTTCTTCCATTTTATTTATTCACGTTTTCTTTACCTTGTTCTGCTGCTTTTATATAAATATGGACTCTTTTGAACTGAGTATTGCCAAATCTGTGATACTGTTTTTGGCCTTTGTTTATAATTACCTCTTTGATAATTACCTTATCCATATCTAAACCATTCACATTTGCATTAGCAGATAAATCTCTTAGGATTCTTATGAAATTCTTTGACGCTTTTATAGGATATTTTCCAGTCATCATTCTCTTATTATTAAGCATTAAACCTTTTCGATGAGGCATCTCCCCTTTAAATGGAATAGCTATTTTTTTATTGATAACTTTTTCAAGCAAAGAAATAGACTCATCTATCCTCTTATATTTTATAAATCGACCTATGGATACAGCAACTTTTAATGATATAGGAGCATTTCTTACATTTACAAAAGCCTCTGTTTTTTTCACTTTTGTCTTCTTATCTTTACTCTCTTTAATTTCCTCTTTAGCTTTTTCTTTCGCTTCACTCTTATTTCCTACCTCTTTATTGTCCTCTTCCAATCTTTGTTCTTTTATTCCTTCTTTATTCGCTTCTTCTTTTTTGTTTTTATTTTCTTCATTATTCATTTCTTTTATTTCACTCTTATTTTCTTTCATTTACTTCACGCTCCTTGAGGCTGAGCTTTTTGTTGCTCCAATTCCTGCTGCCCCATGTTTAACAGGTTTTCTTGTCATTACAAATTCACCTAATCTATGCCCAATCATTTCAGGCATTATCTTAACACTTTCAAATATCTTCCCATTATGTACATGTATTGTCATGTCAATTAATTCTGGAACAATAATCATATCCCTATTATGAGTTCTTATTGGTTTTCCTCTTGATTGATATTCTTTACATCTTTTTACGAATTTCTCTATTTCCTGACTATTCCTCAATACAGTTCTTCTTTGTCTTGATTTTAAAAATTTTGAAAACTCCCTTACATCTAATTTTTTTAACTCACTTAGAGTTTTACCTCTATATGTAAATTCTTTTTTCTTATGAATATTTGTTTCTTCATTCATTTTAATCACTCCTCTTTCCTCTGCCAGTTCTTCTTGCCCTTACTGACCCAACCTTTGCTCCAGGAGGTGCATTTCTTTTTGGTATCTTTCCTATTCTTCCATGAGTTAAATTCTTTCCTCTTCCTGAACCGAAAGGATGGTCAATTACATTCATTTTTACAGCAGAAGTTCTTGGCCATAATTTATTTCTTGATTTTTTAATATAAAACATTTTTCCAGCCTTTATTACTGGTTTTTCTTTTCTTCCTCCACCTGCTACTATTCCAATAGTTGCTCTACATTTCTCATCAAACTCTTTCTCTTTTTTAGATGGCATTAATAGTATCACTTTACCTTCTTCCTTCTTTTTTATAGAAGCATAACTTCCTGCACTTCTAACAAACTTTCCTCCATCATAAGGCGATGATTCTATATTATAAACTTGGCTCTTAGTTGGAATGTTTTTTAGTTCAGTGATATCTCCTATATTTGTTTCTTTTTTACCTATGCTTATTTTTTGACCTTCATATGCTCCTAAAAAACCTACATTATAAAATATCTTCTTACTGCATCTTATCTTTATTATTGGAGCAGAATGTCCTGTTGAGTGAATTATTTTTATTATTTCTCCTTCACCCTCTATTTTAGGAGGATATCCCACTTTATATCTAAACGCTTTCCTTCTTACTCTATAACTCAAACTTCCATGCCCTCTTGCTTGTTGTATAATATTCTTTCCCATTAAATCACTCCTATTTTTGCAGCTAGATCCATAGCATTGTTATTTTTGTTTAGTTTAACATAAGCTATCTTCTTTTTTCCTTTATTTATTATATTGATTCTCTCAACTTTTACGTTAAACATTCTTTCAAATTCTTTTTTTATAGTTTCTTTTGTGTCATTTGAATCAGTCTCTATAACTATAGTATTCTCACTTTCAATTAATCTAATCGCTTTCTCAGTTGCTCTTGCTCTCTTTATCATTTTTATTTGTTCCTGTTTTATTATCATACATCTCGCCAATTTCTTTTATTGCTTTTTCTGTATAAATAACTAATCTAGATAAAGGGTAGAAATCGCTCGCTTTTATTTCTCTAAAATTTTTACTTTCAATAATCTTTGTTTTTACTTCTTCTCCATCTCCATGAATAATTAGTGCTCCATGGTATGATTTGTATTTTCTTCCTCTCATTTTTCCTCTTCCTGCTCTTACTTTTTTTTCTTTTATAGCAATATTATATAGATCCCCCAATGCTCCCTTGATAACTCTAGTAAATTCTTTTGTTTTTAATTTTAATAAGTTAGAATCAATTATTATTGGTAAATTTCTAATCTCTTTTATCTCTTTGGCTTTTTCATATCTCTTTTTGATCATTTCAATATTCGCTGTAGCCGCTATGCATGATTTAATCGCAATTTCTTTTTCTTTTCTATTAATTTTTCTCTCTTTCTTAAAATGCTCGACTTTTGGAGGATGTGCCCTTCTTCCTCCTCTTGTGCCAGACACTTCTGCACCTATCCAATAAAATTGGGTTCCTCTTCTCCACATAGTCTTTCTAGGAACTCTCGATATTCCTCGTCCATAAGCCGTTCTCCATTTATGACGTATATGTCTTATTCTTCCAGAAGCAGAATGTCTCCTTCCAGCACTTTCTGAAGGAGCATAAGGGCTTATTGTTTTTTCAACTTCGAATAATCTTTTTACAATATCTTCTCTTATTTTATATGAAAAAACTTTAGGCAATTCGATTTCTTTCTTTATTTCACTATTTTCAGAAAT